>DASZPR010000398.1:0-1564 GCA_035550235.1 Verrucomicrobiia bacterium
GAACCCGGGCCGGAGGAGGCAGCCTCAGCTGAATCCGCCGAGTCGCTCGAACAGTCGAATGCGTCCGTAGCTGCTCCGCCGGTGATCCGCAAGCTCGCCCGCGATTTGGGGATCGATCTCACGCGCGTTCGCGGCTCCGCCCGCGGCGGCCGCGTTACCATGGAAGACATGCGCGCCTACATCCAGCGATTGCAGAAACTTGCCGCGCAACCCAAGGCTTCCGGCGGCGCCCCGGCCAAACCCGCAGCCGAATCCATCGATTTTTCCAAGTGGGGTAGCGTCACTAAAAAACCGCTCTCGCCCTTGCGTCAGGTCATTGCCCGGCGCATGACGGAAAACTGGAATGCCATCCCGCACGTCACCCAGTTCGACGAGGCGGACATCACGCCGTTGCTGGAGATGCGCAAAAAATACGTTGCCGCTTATGAGAAAAAAGGCGCGCGCCTGACCGTCACGACTTTTGTGCTAAAAGCAGTCGCTGACACCTTGAAGAAGCATCCGTATCTCAATTCGAGCCTTGATGAGGTGACGCAGGAAATCATTCTGAAGGATTACGTGCATCTTGGCATCGCCGTGGATACCGAAGCCGGCTTGATTGTTCCCGTCCTGCGCGACGCAGACAAAAAAGACCTGATCCAATTATCGAAAGACCTGGAAGAGCTCGCCAAGAAAGCTCGCGACCGAAAGGTTTCCGGCGAAGACTTGAGAGGCGGTTCGTTCACGATTTCAAACCAGGGCGGCATTGGCGGCGGGCACTTCACGCCTATCGTTAACAAACCCGAAGTAGCGATTCTTGGCCTTGGCAAAGGAGCCGCGAAAGCGGTTGTGCGCGAAAATAAAATTGAGCCGCGAACCATTCTCCCGGTGGCGCTCTCTTACGATCATCGCGTGATTGATGGCGGAGTCGCTGCGCGTTTTATCGTGGACCTGGTGAAAGCGATTGAAACTTTTGACGAAAAACTGGTGAAGATTTAAGGAATTTTTTATGGAACCGACAAAGACAGATATCGTGGTCGTAGGCGCAGGGCCCGGCGGATATGCCGCTGCGTTCTATGCCGCAGACCTCGGCAAAAAAGTAATTTTGGTGGAGCAGGACAAAAAACTCGGCGGTGTTTGTCTGAATCGTGGTTGCATCCCGTCAAAGGCGTTGCTCTACGCGACTCACACGCTGTCGCTGGCGAAGGAATCGGAACATCGCGGCATCACATTCCAGACTCCGGCAGTTGATTTGGCAAAGTTGCGTACGTGGAAAGAAGGAGTGTTGGCAAAGCTCTCGGGTGGCGTGGCACAGCTCGCGAAAATGCGCGGTGTCGAGGTTTGGAATGGGCGCGGCTATTTTGAAGATTCGACCACCCTTCGCGTCGAGACGGAAGAGGGGCAGAAATTTATCAATTTCGATCAGGCAATCGTCGCAGTAGGTTCCAAGTCGGCGTTGCCCAAGGCTTGGGATTTGGGAAATCCTCGAATCATGACTTCGCGCGAGGCGCTGGAGGTTGAAGAAATCCCCGAAAATCTGCTCGTCATCGGTGGCGGTTATATTGGCATGGAGTTGGGAACAGTGTAC
>DASZPR010000399.1:0-2939 GCA_035550235.1 Verrucomicrobiia bacterium
CTTGCGGAGGAGGGTTTCAGCGGTTTCCTTCTGGATCGCTTCCGTGACCGGCGGTGGCGCTTCGTAAACACCCTGCCAATGGGAAATCAGCCCGGGAAGAGATTGAGCATCAGCGAATTTGGCCGGCCAGCAGGTGGCGCAGATGTCGGATCGTCGAAACTCTGATTTTTCGTCAACCAACAGTGTGTGATACGACTCTTTATCAGCAAACTGGCGACCGCACACTTCACAGCCATGCCCGCGCGATTGTATGTTCCACTCGGTAATCAAGCGTCGTGAGGATACCGCGCCACGCAGTGAAACTGCAAGCCCGGTTAAACAGATGATTGGTTAAATTGTTAAATAAAAGGAGACTCGTGGACTCGCGCCATTTTAGCTCATTTAACTGATTTAACTCATTTAACCAATTACGCTATACTAAGCCCGACGCATGCGCTTTGGCCCGTTAACTCTGACATCGAATTTGTTTCTTTCGCCACTGGCGGGATATACGAATTTACCGTTCCGCCTTGTCGTGCGGGAACTTGGCGGCGTCGGCTTATGCACAACGGACTTGGTCAATGCGCGTTCCTTACTCGAAAAACGCGAGAAAGCATTCAAGCTCATCGAGACGCGGGCGGAGGATACGCCGCTGGCTGTGCAACTATTCGGCTCAGTTCCGGAAGAAATGCGCGACGCCGCGGTTTTTGTCGCGTCAAAAGGCGTCGCTTCGATCGATATCAACATGGGTTGCCCCGTGCGAAAGGTCGTCAATGTCGGAGGCGGTTCGGCGATGATGACGGAGCTCAGCAAAACGGCGGCGCTAGTCAAGGGCATGGTGGAGGCGGTGAAAATCCCAGTAACCGCCAAAATGCGGCTGGGCTGGGATGATCAAAACCTCACCGCCCCGGATTTGGCGCGGGCATTGGAAGATGTGGGTGTGGCCGCAATTTTCGTTCACGGCCGCACGCGGGAACAAGGTTTTACTGGGACAGTGAACCTCGCGGGCATTCGTGCCGTGGTGCAGGCCGTGAAAACAATTCCCGTTATTGGCAACGGGGACATCATCACGCCCCAGGCCGCCAAAAAAATGTTTGATGAGACCGGCTGCGCGGGCGTGAGCATTGGGCGCGGGGCGTTTTATGATCCGTGGATTTTTCGGCGGACGTTGCAGTATTTGAATTCATGTAGGAGCCGACGTGAGGAGGCTCTGACTTCTTCCAGGCTAGCTAAGAATGAGCCTCCTCACCTCGGCGCCTACGAAGAAACCCTTTCGCCCGAACCACCCTTCACCGAGCGCATCCGCGTGATGTCGCGGCATCTGGATTTGATGGTGGAAGTGTTTGGCGAAGAACTGGGTTGCCGGATGTTCCGCAAGGTGGCCCCGTGGTATGCCAAGCGATTTGGCCCGGCGGCGGAGTTCAACCGGCACGTGGTCAGAATTTCCACCCGGCAAGATTTTCATAATGTCCTGGGCAATTACCTGCGTTGGCGGCAGCAATTTCTCGACGAAAACGGTGAATTGATGCAAAAGTTTCAGCCGCCGCCACTCGTGGCTTCATTCATGCTTGAACCTGAAGTTGCTAATCGACAGCATATACCGGTGCCTAAAGGACCTGTCGAAGTGTGGTGAAAACAGGACAACTTGCAGTGTTTGAGAAGAACGAGTCGAAGTTTGTGCCGCAACCCAGCGGGAAATCCAATCGGATCCTCTGGGTGGAGGCGACGGCGTTTTCGCTCATCATTGTCCTTTCGTGGTTAACGGAGGTGATCGGCTTTCCACATTTAATCTACGGCGAACCCTTCACGCCGAATTATCATCGCGCGATTTTGCGTACCGCGGTGATCCTCTTCATCTGGCTTTGGGTGCACCTGTCGACGCGGCAATTGCTCAAGCGCTTGCACTATCTGGAAGAATTTCTGCGCGTATGCAGTTGGTGCCGAAAGGTTTCTCACGGCAACGAATGGATTGAGATGGAAACGTATTTGAAATCCAAGTTTGCCACCAAGACTTCACACGGCATGTGCCCGGCTTGTTTGCAGAAGAAAAAGAACGAGCTCTCGGCGGCGGACAAGCCGCCAACGACCATCGTGCAAGCTTCAGCTAACCGTTGACGCCACTGTTTTCCTCGTTCGACTGGCGGCAAACATTGCCAAAGCGCAGAGCGCAAAAACTCCCGGCGCGAATCGTTCCTCGATGGTCATGGCCGAGCCGCCAAAAAATGACAACACATTCGCCAGCACATAGCCGGCCCAGACGTTGCCAATTTTGCGCTGGGGGTGCTTCAACATCGCAATGAAACCCGGGACGCCGGCCACGCAAACACCCAAAGTAGATGAAATCGTCGCGATTTTTGCGCCGGCTAATTTCCAGCCGATCATGCAGCCAAGAACCATCACGAGGATGACCGTTTCAAACATGCCCCACCGGAAGCGGCCTTTGATGAGCAAGAGAATGACCAGCAGCGTATCGCCGATCGCGAAGCCGAGCGGCAGATAAAAATTTCCGTGTTGTTCGATGACGCTGATGGTGAGGACCGTATCGAGCAGTCCCCACAGAAACCACGTGGCGCAGCTTTGGCCTTCGGCTCCTTCCCGGAGGATGCTGCGAATGAGCGGGATGAAAAGCAACAAGGCCATCAGACCGCCGGCGATTTGGAGACAGGCGTGGTAGTCCATTCAAACCACTTCCACTGGACATTTCGGCAGCGCGTCCAGGAAGGCCTGGCCGTATTGTTTGGCGAGGACGCGATTGTCCAGCACAACGATGATGCCGGTGTCGGTTTTGGTGCGGATCAATCGGCCGACGCCCTGGCGGAATTTCAGGATGGCTTCGGGCAGGGAAAATTCGCCGAAGGAATTTCCGCCGCGCGCTTCGATGGCTTCAATGCGCGCTTCGATAAGCGGATGATCCGGCACGGCGAACGGCAGGCGCGTAATGATGACGTTGCTGAGCGCTT
>DASZPR010000400.1:0-5762 GCA_035550235.1 Verrucomicrobiia bacterium
CAAGAAATCCAAACTGCACGAAATCAAACCGCGCCTGCCATATCGCGGAATGCTTTTGGAGAACACGGTCCGCTGCAACATCGATTGCATCGGTTGCGATCGCATCCAGGCTGCTGGTTTGCGCAAGACGAAGCAGATGGAGTTGGACAAGCTCGCGAAAATGGCGGATCTCGTTAAGGAACTTGGCCTGCAGCAATTATTTTATCTCAACCTGGGCGAACCGTTTTTGTCGCCGAACATCGGGAAGGAGATGCCACTGTTGCGCGAGAAAAATCCCGATTGTCGCATCGTCATTTCTTCGAATGCCATCATCCTGAACACGGATGCGAAGCGCGAGGCGGCCATGTACGCGAGCCACATTTATTTTTCCATCCACGGCATCGACGATGCCATGCTGAAAAAATATGAGAAGGGCGGCAATTTCGAAAAGGCGTACGAAAATTTGAAAGCCATCGTTGCCTACCGCGATGCCCGCGGGCTGAAGCGGCCGATATTGGAGTGGAAATATCTTCTGTTCAACTGGAACGATAAGCGCTGGATGATCGAGCGGGCGATTGAGATGGCGAAGGAAGCAAAGGTGGATGCGATTTCCTTCTGGCCGACGAACAATCCGTTCTATGGCATTTCTTATCGCTATCGTCTCGGGATGTTGAACGACATCGGGGTGAAAACGTGGAAGGGCCGCGAAGTGGATTTGCGCGCGGTGAAGGATCCACCGCTGGATTTCGTGCCCCCGCAGCCCGTGCCGGCGCTTGCGTAGGACAGGCAAGATGCCTGTCCTACATTCTCTTGCGATTGCTTCGATTGGGGAAGGTGCGTAATCTCCAAACTTTCTTATGAGAATTCTTGTCATAGGTTCCGGTGGGCGCGAGCACGCGCTGGTTTGGAAACTCGCGCAATCGCCGCACGTCACGAAAATGTGGTGTGCGCCCGGAAACGCGGGAATTGAACAGGAACAGCTCGCGAAAACGGGCGAACTCGTGGAGTGCGTCAACATCACCGCCGAGGATTTGCCGAAGTTGCTCGCGTTCGCGCAGGAGACAAAAATCGAGCTGACGGTGGTCGGCCCGGACAATCCGCTTGCGCTGGGTATTGTGGATTTATTTCAGAAAAACGGCCTGCGCATCTGGGGACCGAACCAAAAAGCGGCGCAATTTGAAGCCTCCAAAGTATTTTCGCAGGGCTTCATGGAGCGGCATGGAATTCCCACAGCGCGTGGGGGAACCTTTGACGATGCGGTGAGCGCAAAAAAATTCGCGGAGTCGCTGGCGGGCAAATGCGCCGTGAAAGCTGACGGGCTGGCGCTGGGTAAAGGCGTTCTGGTTTGCGCCAACGTGACAGAAGCGAACAAGGCGATTGATGAAATTCTCGTCGGCAAAGCCTTTGGCGCGGCGGGGTCCAAGATTGTCATCCAGGAATTTTTGGAGGGTGTGGAGATTTCGCTGCACGCGTTGTGCGACGGCAAGACGGCGAAATTATTTCCGACCTCGCAGGATCACAAACGCGCGCTCGATGGCGACCGCGGTTTGAACACGGGCGGCATGGGCACGTATTCACCGACACCATTTTTGGACCAGGCGCAACTCAACGAGACCGGCCGGTTGATCCTGGCGTCATGGCTGAAGGGGTGCATGGACGAGGACATTGATTTTCGCGGCATCCTTTACCCGGGAATTATTCTTACGAAACACGGCCCGCGGGTGATCGAATTCAACGCCCGTTTCGGTGATCCGGAAACGCAGGTGTACCTCACGCGATTGGAAAATGATTTGGTTGAATTGCTCGATGCCAGCGTGAACGGCACGCTCGGAAGAACCGAATTGAAATGGAGCCCGATGGCGAGCGTTTGCGTCGTGATGGCGAGTGGTGGTTATCCGGGCAGTTACGCCAAGGGCAAAGCGATTACCGGTTTGGACGAGGCGGCGAAAATGCCGAACACAAAAGTTTTTCATGCCGGCACGGCCAGAGCAGGGGAGCAAATCGTAACGAACGGCGGGCGCGTGCTGGGAGTGACTTCGTGGGCAAAGGATTTGAAGAGCGCCCAAGCGGCGGCTTATGCGGCGGTTGAGAAAATCCAATTTGAAGGGGTGCAGTTCCGGCGGGACATCGGGGCGAAAGCAATGCCTTAAAAATAACGGGAAATTGTCATACGCAAATAGGGCCGGAGCTACGGCTTAAAACTACCCGGCTCACCCACCATGTAATTTGTCGGACCGATGATGATGCGGTGGTCAAAATCTTCATCCACCGCTGTTCTGGGCGTGATCACAAATCCGTCCATTCGAGCGGTGGAAATGTACTTTGACTGTATTTTGGAATAATTCGAAGCGGGCTGGATATCGTACCTTTGAAGGATCGTGGGGTCAATCGGACTGCTGAGAAACGGTTGGATCTCTGAAACCGATTTAGGATAAGCTCCATTATTCGCCTGCAGGTAGTCTTTCAAGGCGGTAACAAGGGTGGGAGCCAACGAATATTCCGCGTAGCTTCTCAGTTCGCTTGCTGCCCGTCGATATTCCTCATTCGTTTCGAGTCCAATGCGGTTTTCGTCAAAGAACCCCTGCTTTCCATATTTTGCGGGGTTATCCTGAGCAGCTAGTTTAACTGCGAGACCATAAATCGACGCTAGAAAATCCTTGGGCAACAGCTTCATCTCCGGAATTTGCGCGCTGGGATTTGCGTCAAAATAGGCCATCAGAAGCTTGGCGTGCCTTTTGTAGGGGGGATCGTCGTCGGTATTGGTGAGATTGTTATCAGGTGCACTCTTATTGGCCATTTGTTTGGTCAATTCATTTTGCAATACTGTGACTTGCCCGCGAAGTTTGAGCAGTTCGAGGTTGCCGTTTTTAATTTTGTCCAGCTCATCGGTCAGCGAAGCGATCTGGTTCGTAGCTTCGTTGCGTTCCTGTTGCAACTGCTGGACCTGCGCGACGAGTGGCGCCTGTTGTTGCTGGAGTGTTTCAACCTGTTGGCGTAATTGCGTCGCTCGATGCGCCTCGTAGATTCCGGCTCCGGCAATTACGGCGACAGTGGTGGTAACGAGGGCTTTTTGAAAAAGTGTCATGGCAATGGCTTTGGTTGCAGTAATGGCGATTGAAGTGTGGATGGTGGTCCCGGTCAGAATAACGGTGGAGGAAATCGTTCCGGCGAGGGCCAGCGGCGCGGATTGGACGGCATTTGCCGAAATTAAAATGATCAATCCACTCGCACCGACGGCGATGCCGCGCTTGGAGAAAAATTCGCGCAATCGCTCCACGGCACGACCAACGCGTTTTTGCGCCGCATCGTCGGAAGTGCCGAGGCTTTGGCCGACTTCGCGCAATGATTTGTTCTCGAAATATCGGAGCAAAATCGCTGCGCGATCGGGTTCGTCCAAAGTCTCCATGGCGTCGTCTAAAAGCGGTTCAATGTGAGACCAATCTGCGGAGGTGTTCATGGCGGCCATTTCTACCGCAAGGCGTTCGCGCGCCTGACGGCGGGATTCGCGGCGGATCACATCAATCGCTGTTCGGCGCGTGACTTGGTAGAGCCACGCGGTAAGGACCGTATCCGGCTTCAATTTATCCGCTGAGCGCGCGAGGTCGGTGAAGACGGATTGTGAAATTTCTTCGGCCAATTGCGGCGAACGGACCTGGCGCAGGGCCGCGGAATAGACGAGATCCAAGTGCCGCCGGACCACCTCCGTAAAGGCGTCTTGTGATTTGGCCTCGGCGTAATCCCGAAGCAATTGCGCGTCCGCTTGCATCATTCATCAGTATATCGCCGCCGAGGGACGGAATCCGACAGGTTTTTGCTGTTTTTTACGTCCGGAAAATCGACTTCCCAGAGAGTCCCTTCATTAGCAAGTATTTTTTGTCGAAAACACCCGGGCGAACTTCCTTTTCGATTGACGTCATTGGCGGACGATTTAGATTTCGCAAATGATTAAGAGTTCCCGCCTCGCTGACCTCGGCGCAAGATTTCAGTCTTTAGTTGGTTCCAAATGGATTTTCGGTCTCGTTGCCGCCGGATTGGTGACCGTGGCGGCGACGCCTCCCAATCAGCAAATCCCCGACGAGCAATACATTCATATCATGACGCTCATCGACCGGGCGGATGCTTTGCGAAAGGCCGGCCAGGCGGACGCGGCGCGCGCGAAATATCTCGACGCGGAAAAGGCGTTGCTGGCGTTCAAGGCGGCCAACCCGTTGTATGATCCGAAGACGGTGGCTTATCGGTTGAAGGAAGTGACCGACCGGGCTGATACACGCCCGCCGTTGATTTCACCAACGAATTCAACTGCGACATCGCCCGCCAAATTGGAGTCGGAGACGACCTCCGCTGCCGCCAAGTCCGGGGTGAAATTGCTGGAAGCCGGTGCGGAGCCGCGCAGTGTGCTGCGTTACCATGTGAAAGCCGGGGACAAGCAGACGGCGATTATGACCATGAAAATGAAGCTGGATATGGCAAATCCTCCGGCTGGTCCCGACGGCAAACCAATTACGATCCCCACGATTCCCACGATGTCGATCCCGATGGACATCACCGTGCAAAACGTGGCCGCAAATGGCGACGTGACTTATGAGATGGTCATGGAAGAAGCCAGCCTCGCCCAGGACACGAACACACCACCGGAGGTCATTCAAGCAATGCAAAAAGCGCTCGCTGGAATTAAAGGGCTGACCACCGTAGGCATCATGTCCAATCGCGGCATCGTCAAAAAAGTCGACGTTAAGAGCCCTCCCAACGCGGATCCGCAAATGCGCCAGGTGATGGATCAAATGAAGGAAGGCACGAGCAATTTAAGTGTGCCGCTCCCTGACGAGCCGGTGGGCGCGGGCGCCAAATGGGAGACCAAAAAAACCACCAAAGTGCAAACGGCTTCGGTTGAGCAAACCGGGACGTACGAACTGGTTTCGGTGGACGGTGACAAATTGTCCACGAAATTCAGTGTAGGTTTCGAAGCAACCTCTCCGAAGGGTCAGGGCCCGATGGCCGGCATGCAAATGGGCGGCAACAGCACTGGAACGGCGAATTTGGATTTGTCAAAAGCGGTGGGACCATCGTCCGAGATCAACATGCACACGGAGATGCCGATAGGCAAGGGTCAGACCATGAAGATGGACATCAACATGGCCATTGACGCTCGCTAAGCCGGGGCCGGTTTGACGCCGCGCCGGATTGAATGCTTCAGTTGTCTTCATTTTCCTGCGAAGACTTTGCTGCTTGTTTTTAACGGCGGGAATTGCCAATCCGGAGCGGAATCCATAATCTCTACGGAAATTTAGATAAAGCCGTACTGATAAACCGCCTCCTGTGCCGATGGATTACAGCCCTCTTAAAAAACTCCTGTTGGACGGGGATCCCGAGTTTTGGGCGGTGCTGAAGCGTCTCACTGCCGACGCAAAGGATTTCGAGGAATTGTTCCTATTGTCATCGTGGCGCAAAAAGGCGCACGCGCGAAAACTCACCCGGCCTGGCGTCGTTCAGGATGCCGTTCGGTTGGCCATTACCGGGGGCTACAGCCTCTATCCGCTCCATGAATTGATCGAGCATTTGTGCGAGGTGGAAGGCTTTCCGTGTGAGACGTGGCTGGGCGCGTTCGATAATTACGTTTCGGAAATCAGCGAGCCGGATAGCGAGTTGTATGCGTTCAAGCCTCAGGTCGTGCTCGTGATGCCCTCGGAACACCGTTGCGCCTACACGGGCAAATTGACGGATGCGCGGGAATTGCAGCAACAAGAGGCGCACGGCGTGGTGGACATGTTGTTGAAGCTGGCGCG
>DASZPR010000401.1:0-5217 GCA_035550235.1 Verrucomicrobiia bacterium
CAATCGCAAAAAGAACGGTGAATAGTTCTGGGAATGGGCGGACATTTCTCCGCTGGTGAACGATAGCGGAAAAATCACGCATTTCGTGGCGGTGAAGGAGGACATCACCGAACGCAAAAAAATCGCCGAAGCGTTGCGGGAAAGTGAAAGCCGTTTTCGCCAGTTGGCGGAAACAATTCAGGACGTGTTTTGGATTGTCGGCACATCACCGGACAAACTGCTCTATGCCAGCCCGGCGTATGAGAAAGTTTGGGGCCGCAGCCTGGAGAGCTTGTACGCGAATCCCTACAGTTGGATGGAGGCGGTCCATCCTGAGGACAAGGAGCGGATCAAAGAGGCGGTTCACGCCTCGATGTCGACCGGCCTGTTCAACGAACGGTTTCGCATTGTGCGTCCAGACGGCACTTTGCGGTGGGTCCATGACACGGCATTTGCCGCCCGCGACAGCAAAGGAAATGTAGAGCGTGTTTTCGGTGTGGCTCGAGATATCACCGAGGGCCGCAAATTGGAAGAGCAACTGCGCCAGGCGCAAAAGATGGAAGCGATCGGGCAATTGGCGGGCGGTGTGGCGCACGATTTCAACAACGTGCTTTCCGTGATTCAATTGCAAATCGGGATGTTCAAAATGGATAATGCGCAGTCGCCGAAACAGTTGGAATTCGCCGGCGAGCTGAGCAAGACGGTTGGCCGCGCGGCCTCGTTAACGCGGCAGTTGCTCACGGTAAGCCGCCAGCAGATTCTGCATCTGGCGGATTTGGATTTGAACGCGGTGGTGGAAACATTGGTGCAAATGCTGCAACGCGTGGTGGGCGATCACATTCAGATGCAGTGCGCTTTTCATTCCACACCGCTGATGATTCACGCGGACCAGGGCATGTTGGATCAAGTGCTGTTAAACCTGACGGTGAACGCGCGCGACGCGATGCCGAACGGCGGAACGGTGACGATCAAAACTTCAGCGGTGGATTTGGACGCGGCCGCAGCGGCGCAAATCGTGCAGGCACGTCCGGGGTCGTTTGTGTGTTTGAGCGTAACGGATACGGGCGCGGGGATGTCGCCGGAAATTTTACCGAGAATTTTCGAACCTTTTTTTACGACGAAAGACGTGGGCAAAGGCACCGGGCTCGGTTTGGCGACAGCATTCGGAATCGTGCAACAGCACGGCGGCTGGATCAATGTAACGAGTGAGGTCGGTCGCGGAACGACGTTTTATATTTATTTGCCGCGGTTGGCGAAAGCACCGTAGGACAGGCATCCTGCCTGTCCTACAATCAGGACTTCGACTTCAAGAGATCGCGAATCTCGGTCAGCAATTGCTGGTCAGGCGTGGGGCCGGCGGGAGCGGCTTCGGGCTTTTTCCAGAGGCGGTTCATCACCTTGATAAGTAGGAAAATGCAGAATGCCACGATGAGGAAATCCAAAATCGTATTGATAAAGGAACCGTAGGCAATGAACGCAGCACCGGCGTCCTTGGCGTCGGCCATGGTTTTCACGGGAGTCCCTGCTTTCGTCAATTTGCCCGGATCGAGGTTGATGAACAGCTCCTTGAAATCCACGCCACCCGTGAGCTTGCCGATGGGCGGCATGATGATGTCATTCACGAGGGACGTGACGATTTTTCCAAATGCCGCGCCGATGACCACGCCGACTGCGAGATCGACCACATTGCCGCGCATCGCAAACTCTTTGAACTCTTTCAGCATGCTCATAGTGTTTCCTTTAGTTATTGGGTTTAACCGCGGGGAAATGTTAGGCAAGTCCCGGAGTGAATTACCAGCGCAAGTTTTTCACCCGGCTGAAAAAAGACGGCCGGTGCTGAGGTCAAATAAGTTGCACACCCCTGAAACAACCACTCAACCAGTCAACACCGGCCTAAATTTATTCCACTATCGCTTTGACCGCGCTGTTGTCAAACCGTTCACGGCCCATCACTGAATCCGCCTGAAAATTTTGCGCTTCGGCCATGAGCGCTTGCGTTTGATCGAACACCACGCTCCGGGCGCGCTGAAAAATATCGCGGCGAAACACATTCTTCAAAACCGGCGTGCGCCCATTCGGCGGCAGCGGCAGCGAGCGCTGTTCAATCATTTCGTACAAATGCCCCAATACCCACGCGGCTTTATCATCGGTCGGGTCGTTGGCGTTGTATTTGTAAAAAATATTCAACGGGGCGGCATCCTGCGCAGGGCGATGATCCGTGTCGCTTGTCCCCAAAATGTTTTTCAGGCAATCCGTGGGGGCATTCACGTATTGCGGCTGCGCGAGCATTTCGGAAATCAGCGGGCGGTTGATGGCCTGATCACAAAATGCACAAGACTCGATGAGTGCCGCGATGAGGCGCTCGTGTTCGCTCGCGCGCGTTTCGGCAAAATCATGGCGCACCATCAACACTTTTTCCGGATGCAACGGCGCCAACTCGCGGCTGGTGGCCACGCACACACCGGCCTCCGCTTCCACGGCGAGCGAGGTCCACGGTTCACCGGCGCAGAAGCCATCGATGTAACCTAATTTTAACGTGGGGAACATTTGCGACGGGTGAATGACCACGATGCGCACTTCGCTGGGCGAGACGCACCCTTCGCGCAGCCAGCGGCGCAAAAGCAGGAACGCCGGCGAATGCGGAAACACCACGCCAAACGTGAATGTGCGCTTGCCCCAATTGCGAAAGATCAAATCGCGCAGCGTTTTGCCATCGCGCACGCCCTCGTCCCAGAGATGTTTTGAAATCGTGATGGCATTGCCCTGAAGGCTGAGCACCATGCCGGTAACGGCGGCGCAGCGATCCGAATCAATGCCTAAATTGGTAATAAACGGTAAGGTCGCGGGCGCATGCACCGCGTCGAGTTCGCCTTCGATCATGCGATCGCGAATATTCGAGAGCCGGGTCTCGCGCCGCAATTGGACGTTCAATTCATATTTGTCAAACAGCCCCGACTCGCGCGCCACCGCGAGCGGTGCGCAATCGCCATCCGGGATGAACCCGATTTGCAGCGGCTCACCCTTTTCCAGAATTGTCGGAAAACCCATTTTGCTGTTTTTCATAATGGCGCAAAAATTACTTTCGCAAACCCAGCCGGCGCCAACAGGGCGCGCGGCCAATTTTCACAACGCAACTGACGGTCCACCTGGCGTAAATCTCCGCCAATCCGATCCATGCCATCCACTCCGTCTTCATGCCGGGCTTTAAGCAGCCGCAATGCTAATGATTGACTTGGCGCGAAATTTTTACGTGAAAGATTTTCAGCATCTTCGCGAAGGTGGCTTTTTATTCACAAAAGCCCCGATTTTCCGAGCGAAGCGGTGAATAAGTTTTTTCCAGGTGGACCCGTTTTTTGGCGAATGACACTACAAGACAGTCACCATTTAAAAAATGGACGCGGCGTTTTCGCAAAGTGTTGTGGCTTATTCCGTTCATGCTGGCGAAAAAATTGCTCAGTAAAAAGCAGTACGCGTGATGAGGAATTTTTTTGCGACAGTGTGTGGCACGAAAGCGCACACTGCGCGCTGGTTACATTTGCGTAAAATCTTTGGGGTGAAGACCCGCTGGCCGAGAGAATGACGCGCGGATATAACAAGAAAAATTATTTGCGGCGGCAAAGAATTTTCCCTTGAGGAAAAAAGTTTTCTGCCGATAATAAATTATAAGAACAGCGCGAAAGCGCCCCGATCTTTGGAAAACAATTTGTCCAGGAGTTCGCACGAACTTCGGAGTTAAATTTACCCTGCCTACGCTCGTGATAAGAAACTATGTCCTTGAACCGTAGTAAATAAACAAGGAATCAGAGCCGTGGTTGTGGCCGACAGGCCTTTACTGGAAGTCGAAAGCAATCCGGCGGGTTCCGAACTGTTTCTAAAGAAAGTTCAAAGGAACTGTTACACACGGCACTGGCGGGGTTTTTTGTTTACGGCAGGGATGTCGCGCCAGCCAGCGCGACGCCCCTACCGATTCCCCCAGAACACCTCCTTGGCTTTAATTCTTATGGACTGCCGATGGGCGCCATTAGGGCACGATTTGCCTTCAACGCGGCGTCACTGTTGCTGTGCGCTTTTCCCGCGAAGGTTTGGAAGGCGGTAATTTCCTCCGGCGAAAGATAGGAACCCGCGTTCGCCGCCACGCGCTGATAAATTCCGTCCAGCAGTTTCAAGTTTTGCTCCGCCTGCTGATCCGACGCAATGTTGACGAAATTAAGGATCGGCACGGTCTGAAAGTCCGACGGCAAGCCGGCGTTGGCGAGCGCCGCTTGCGCTTCCTGATCAATCGCGAGACGAAGTTTTTCCATTTTGGCCTTTTTCTCACTGTCGCTTCCGGTCAGTTCACCGGCGAATTGCTGCGAACTGATATTGCCCAGCAGATTTTGGGTGTAATCCTTGTATTGGTTGGCCGCATCCGCACCGAGTAAATCCTTTACACTCTGTTCCAACGAGGCGTTGTCGTCGGCAAATAACCTGGTCATCTGATCGACCGAAGTTTTGTCGTGGAGCGCGGTGGTAACATAGTCCACATCCTGCATGATATGGTCTGCCAGGAGATTGTTGAATTTTTCAGTCTGGTCGGGGGTGAGTTTCAACTCCGTGGCGAGTGATTTATAGATGGCGGCCATGCCCATTTTTTGTTGGTCGTGCATCAACTGCCGGATCTCGGGAGTCGCCGTTAACTTACTGATGGCCGCCGTTTCGCCGAGTTTGTTTTTTTGATCCTGCAAGGTGCCGACCTGCCCGCGCAGTTTCAGGACTTCGCTCGGACGGTTCTTCAAAGTGGTGTTTTCCTCCTTGAGCGAAGCCAGTTCGTTGGAGGCCGAGTCGCGCTCCTGCTGCAATTGCGCGATTTGCGCGCTCAACGCTTTGTCGCCAGCTTGTTGTTTTGCGAGCGCTTCGGTTTGCTGCTGCAATTGTGAAACTTTTTGGTGCTGATAAACGATGGTGACGGCTGCCGCGACAAGGACGGCACCGACAGTAATTTTTTGAAGTGTGGTCATGGCGATTATTTTGGCAGTGGTTAACGACGTTGAAACAGGCACGGAAATAGCCGCGGTCAGCGAACCGCTGGCAATCGTTGCGGAAAGTCCTGCCGGCGCGGCTTGGACGGCGTGCGCGGAAATAACGGTTGCCAGGCCGGCAGTGGCGGCGGGGATTTTATTCCGCACAAAATATTCACGCAACCGCTCCAGCGCGCGGCTGACGCGTTTTTGCGCAGCGTCTTCATTCGTGCCCAGCAAC
>DASZPR010000402.1:0-3777 GCA_035550235.1 Verrucomicrobiia bacterium
CGATTTCACCCTCGAAGTCAAATAGTTTACGGATGAAAAACCGCTGCGGGCGTTCCCCGCAGCGGTTTGCTTTTTATCGCGTCCCGTTTGATGATTCAACCGTCCAACAATCGCTGGCTTCATCGCTTTGCTGTTCTGACCGCCTTGGCTACCCTCGCCTTGATTGGCATTGGCGGCCTGGTTACCAGCCACGAAGCGGGCATGTCGGTGCCCGATTGGCCGAATAGCTACGGCTACAACATGTTTTTATTCCCGCCCTCGAAATGGGTGGGCGGTATCCTCTACGAACACACGCATCGGCTGTGGGCCTCGATGGTCGGTTTACTGATTGTGGCATTGACGCGCTGGCTCGGTGGAAAAGCATCCCGCCGTCCGTTGGCAATCGTCGGCGCCCTTGAAGTGCTGGCTGGAATCGCTCTGCTGGTGCTTCGTCCGGATTTGAAAGCGACCGGCGGTTTTCTCACCGGCATCGGGGGAATTGTTTTGCTGGCCGCGCTGGTTTGGGTTCGGGGTGAAGCTGCGCCGGGGCGGCTGCCGCAACTGGGCTGGCTCGCTTTTGCTCTCGTGCAAATTCAGGGGCTCCTTGGCGGTCTCCGCGTTGTCTTGTTCAAGGACCAAATCGGAATTTTCCACGCCACGCTCGCGCAATTATTTTTCGTCCTGACCTGCCTGATTGCCCTGATGACCAGCAAATGGTGGAACAAAACGGCAAACACCCAACACCCAACAGCCAACACCCAACATCCAATTGCCTACCCGGGGAGATTGCATTGGTTTATCCTCGCCACCACAGGCCTGATCTTATTTCAATTGATCCTCGGTGCCACCATGCGCCATCAACACGCGGGCCTGTCCATCCGCGATTTCCCGCTCGCCTATGGTAAACTGTGGCCGGCCACCGACCCCGCTTCGGTCGCGCGCTATAACGAGCACCGCATCGAAATCACCAATTTCAATCCCATCACCGCCTTCCAGATTCAATTGCAAATGGTCCACCGCATTGTCGCTGTGTTGATTCTCGGCGCGGTCGCTTTTTGCGCGTGGATCGCCTGGCGCAAACATTTCGGACCCATCGCGAAAATTTCGGCATTTTGGCTCGGGCTGATTTTTTGCCAGGCGTGCCTCGGCGCCGCGACGGTTTTGACCGACAAAGCGGCGGATGTCGCCACCGCGCACGTTCTGGTCGGTGCACTTTCACTAGCCACGGGCGCGGCTTTGAGTATAATCGCGCTTCGATTTCCACAACGCGCTGCTGACGTCTCGTCGGCACAAAGCATTTTGGAAAGTGCTTCGTCGATGGATTTGAAGGGCACAATCGGAGTCCGTTCCGCCGACAAGATGCCGGCAGCACATTAGTAATGAAAGCAACCGCAGAATCTTTAAACGAAGTTGTCACCGCCGAAAAAGGCTGGGTGGCCGTGTATTCCGATTTGATCAAGGCCCGTCTTACCTTCCTGGTAGTGCTTACGACGCTGGTCGGATTTTATCTCGGCTCAGCCAATGCGGTGAATTATCTGCTGATGATTCACGCCGTGCTCGGTACCGCCATGGTTGCCAGCGGCGCCGCGGCGTTGAACCAACTGCTTGAGCGCGAACACGACGCCAAAATGCGCCGCACGAAAAATCGTCCGCTGCCTTCCGGCCGTTTGCAACCCACTACCGTGATGGTCTTTGGCGGCGTCTGCGCGTGCGCGGGCTTGCTCTATCTCGCTCTGGCTGTGAATCTCACGACCAGCGTCATCGGCGCGATTTCCCTGCTGAGTTATCTTTTCATTTACACCCCGCTGAAACGCATGACCTGGCTGAACACCGCCGTGGGCGCGGTTCCCGGCGCGTTGCCGCCCCTCATGGGTTGGACTGCGGCGCGCGGTGAATTGAGCCGCGAAGGTTGGGCGTTGTTTGCCATCCTCGCCTTCTGGCAATTGCCGCACTTCCTCGCCATTGCCTGGATGTACCGCGAAGAATATGAAAAAGCCGGTTTCAAGATGCTCCCGGTGATCGATCCGGAAGGTCATCGCACTGGCCGGCAAGCCGTCAGCCACACGCTGGGATTGTTGCCGGTGAGCCTTTGCCCGTTCATATTTCACATCACGGGCGCGATTTATCTGGTCGGGGCCTTGGTCCTCGGCCTTGTGTTCTTGTATTTTGCGATTCAGTTTGCGCGGCACATGACCATCCCGCGCGCACGGCAGTTGTTTTTCGTTTCCATTTTGTACCTGCCGTTGCTGTTGGTGATGATGGTTTTGGACAAAGTGAAATAGGCTTGGTGATTGGTTAAATGGGTAACTGGTTAAATCAGTTGCGGGCCAGTGCGTTGGACTTTATTTAACTCATTTAAAATATTTAACTAACTTATTTAACGAGCAGAAACCGACTCCACCGTTGACAGGCGTGGCTCAGTAAAGTTCACTAACCCGCGTTTGACATCGGTCGGACAAAAGACGTTGAGCTAATATTGGTTGATAAAAACATGCAGGCGACACACGCAATTCCACATACTGGAGTCCACGAAGAGCATCACGAAGATGCCGGATTCTGGCGCACATACATCTTTTCCACCGACCACAAGGTCATTGGCATTCAATACGGCATCACCTCGCTGGCCTTTTTGTTGTTGGGCTTCTGTTTGATGCTGATGATGCGCTGGCAGATCGCGCACCCGGCGGTGCCGATTCCGATCGTCGGCGGTCTATTGGAAAAAGTGCTCGGCAGCGTTGCCAGCCAGGGGAAAATGTCCCCTGACCTTTACAATTCCTTCGGCGCCATGCACGGAACCATCATGGTATTCCTGGCGATCGTGCCCCTCGCGTTTGCGGCCTTTGGTAATTACGTCGTTCCGCTCATGATTGGCGCGCCGGATATGGCGTTCCCCCGCGTGAACATGGCGAGCTATCAGTCCTACGTCGTGGGCGGCATCATCATGCTCGTGAGCTTTTTCATCCCGGGCGGCGCGGCGCAGGCCGGTTGGACTTCTTATTCGCCCCTGGCGACCTCCATTGCCACAAACGGCCAGACTTTCTGGCTGATCGGCATGATCTTCCTGATTACGTCCTCGCTGCTGGGCGCGGTGAATTTCATCGCCACCATCATTCAGCTTCGTGCGCCGGGCATGACCTGGATGCGCATGCCGTTCTTCGTTTGGGCGCAATTCGTGACCGCCTTCCTGCTCTTGCTGGCATTCCCGCCGCTGGAAGCCGCGGGTGTCATGCAATTGATGGACAAAGTCGCACACACAAGTTTCTTCCTCCCCACCGGCCTCGCAGTCGGCACGCTCGCTGCCAACAGCGGCGGCGGCAGCCCGTTGTTGTGGCAGCATTTGTTCTGGTTCCTGGGCCATCCGGAAGTGTATGTGCTTATTCTGCCGGCGATGGGCATCGTCGCCGAAGACATCGCCAACAACACCCGCAAGCCCATCTGGGGCTATAAATCGCTCGTTTACTCCGCGATGACCATCGGTTTCCTGTCATTCATCGTTTGGGCGCATCACATGTATATGACCGGCATGGGCATCCGCATCGCGACCTTCTTCCAGACCACGACGATGATCATTTCGATTCCGTCCGTCATCATTTTGACGTGTATGTTCCTGTCGCTGTGGGGTGGGTCGATTCGCTTTAACACACCGATGCTCTTCGTGATGGCGTTTCTGCCAATGTTCGGTATTGGCGGTTTGACCGGTCTGCCGCTGGGCTTCAACTTCAGCGATTTGCACCTGCATGACACCTATTACGTCATCGCGCATTTCCATTACGTCGTGGCGCCGGGCACAATCTTCGC
>DASZPR010000403.1:0-3458 GCA_035550235.1 Verrucomicrobiia bacterium
ATCGTTGAACAACGCGCGTTGAAATTCCCCCAGCTTCTCCCCGTTCTCCGCCACCTCGTAGTCACTGCCGGAGTTCATATCCACCCGGAACTTTTCCACCGTGCTCACCATCGAGGTAAATTGCTGGGTCAAAGCTGCGTCATTCGTGCCGATCGCCTTGATGGCCTGCCCGCAATATCCCGCAAACGAATACAGCGTCCGGCTCAAGTCCTGGATGTCCACCGGCCGCGGATCCGGCTGCTTAAAGTGCAACGGCTCAAGGTCGCGTTTGATTTCGCCGATCAATCGCAGTTTGTTGGTCGGATTTTCAACCAGGTAATCCGCCATCGATTGCACCGACGCCACGACGTTGGTCAATTTCAGCAGCTTTTTTTCCAATTCCACCGCCTGCTGCGGCGTGTCCGCAATCACCGCGCCATATAACAGCGATTGCCCCGCCGAATGGATCAATTTGTCCTCCGTCTGCACCGACGCCAGGCTCGTGCTCTGCAACTTCAACACGTTGTAATCAAATTTCACCTTGCCGATCTGCGTCGCGGCCAGGACGCACAAAACAATTGTGATCGCCAGCACCATCCCCGGCCGCTTCAGCCACAAATTCTCGATGTTCGCGCGGTGCTGCGGCTCGCCTTTCACATGATCGATGACATTCTGCCGCCCGCGCAGCAGCAACACCGGCAACAGCGTCATCATCGGAATAAAACACACCGCCAAACCTCCGCCGCAAATCAGCCCCATCTCCTGAATGCCCCGAAACCGTGTGAACCACATCGCCAAAAACGCCCCCGCCGTCGTGAACGCGCCCGTGAAAATTCCCTGCCCCGTGTAAACCATCGCCGTCGTCAGCGCCGCCTCCTGGCCTTTGCCATGGCGCAACTCCTCCTCATAACGCGTGATTAAATGCACGCCGAAATCAATCGCCAACCCCACCAGCATCGGCACGAACGTCACCGTCAAAATATTCAAGTGCCCAATCGTAACCGTCGCGAACGCCAGCGTGTACGCCAGACCCACAATTAGGCAAATCGTCGCCTTGATCGGCCGGCCCGTTTCGTTGTAGCCGTAAATGAAAATCAACGCGCAAATGATCAACGACACGATGCTCGCCACCGTCGTGTCTTTTTGGGACTGCACCATTTCGTCGTAATCCAGCACCGGCATGCCCGTCACACCCGCGTTCACGCCCGGGATTTCCAACTGCGTTTGCGCCACGAGCTCCCGCAGCTTCTGCACGCAATCCCCATTAAAATCATCCTGCGCCTTCGCCGTCTTCATGGGATCCCCCAGCGGGGCAACCGTCGTCGGTTGCGCGGACAACACAAACAACCGCGCGTTATCATACGTGACGTAAATATTCGTTACCGCCGACCCGGTGGGATCGAACAGCGCCGTGACGCCCGGCGACGGCGGAGTGCCCGGCCGATGCAACGTCGCGTCCGCCTGCTGCAGAATCCGCTCCAACGCCGGCAACGCGCCCATTAACGACTTGGTTTGTTCGTTCTCCTCCTGCGCCGAAGTGCGGAACTCGTGATTGATCAGGTCAAAAAATGAAACCAGGTTCGTCGTCTGGCCAAACTTCTCGATGAACGGCACATACCCCTTCAACTGGTTGCGCAACTCCTCCAAATCGGAATCCGGCACAAACAACAACGCCTTCCGCCCGAGCATTTTCAGGTCGTTGTTGAAAATGACGTTCGTGAAATACTTCGGCTCCGCCAGCACCTTCGCGCCGAGCCGCTCGATGAACTGCCGGTTTTTCTCGATATCCTCACTCTCCACCACTACCGCGAGATCATCCTGCGAGGGAAATTCCTTCTTATACTCGAGAAACAAGTGCTGATACTTCTCGTTTTGCCCGACGAGATTATCGCGGTTGGTGTCGAACTTCAGGTATTTGTACGCGACCAGCACACTGAGCACGAACAACACCACCTGCGAAATGACGATGAATTTTTTATGGCGGAATACCATGCGCGCAAGCCACGCCAGGGCCCGCGCCAGCACCGTATCGTCCGTCAGTTTCTTCATTATCCGAGGTGTGATTGAACCGTGCGCCCGCCCCCAAATTCGATGTTCGGCGTTCGATGTTCGGCGTTCAATGTTTCTGCAATGTGGTGGGGCGAGCGTCCCCGCGAGCCTTCACGCACGATGATGTGCGTCAAAATATCTCTTTCCCGTTCGTGTTCATCCGTATTCATCCGTGGTTAAAAATCACTCCGGAAACTCCGCATTCGAATAGACATCCTTCACATCGTCATTTTCTTCAAGAGCTTCGATGAGCTTATTGACGGCCACCGCCTGCTCGGCGTTCAATGGCACCGTGATCGTCGGCAACGAATTGATCTCCGCCATCGCGGGTTTGATGCCCTTCGCCTCAATCTGCTTATGCACCGCCTCAAATTTCCCCGGCTCGGTCAAAATCTCGTAGCCCTGCTCCTCCGCCTTGAAATCCTCCGCGCCCGCCTCCAGCGCCACCTCCATCAATTGATCCTCATTCGCCGCCTCGCGCGACACGATGATCTGCCCCTTGCGCTGGAACAACCGCGTCACCGAATTCGCCGACGCAATCGACCCGCCCGCCTTCGTCACCAGGCTGCGGATTTCCGACGCCGTACGATTCCGATTATCCGTGCTGATTTCCACCAGCAACGCCACGCCGTGCGGCGCGTAAATCTCATACGTCAAATCCTCGAAATTTACCGTCTCACCCGCGCCCGTGCCCTTCTTGATGGCGCGCTCGATGTTTTCGTTCGGCATACTGGCCGCGCGACATCTCAGCAACACCATCCGCAACCGCGGATTCATATCCGGGTCGCCACCGCCGATTTTCGCCGCCACGGTGATTTCCCGCCCCAGCTTGGAAAAAATCTTTCCGCGCTTGGCGTCAATGCCGCCCTTGAAATGCTTAACCTTTGCCCATCTACTATGACCGGCCATGTTGATTTACGATTTAAGATTTAAGATTTTGGATTTAATTCGGATTTCGGCATTCGGGTCTTCTACCCAGCGGCTTGCCTTCAGCTTTCCGCGTTCCGAGTTCCGCCTTCCGCGTTTTTCAGGCCTTTTCCACAAACACCGCCGTCCCATAACACAAAACTTCCGTGATGCCCGGCGCAATTTCCGTCGCGTCATAACGCACGCCAATGATGGCATTGGCGCCCATCTGGCCCGCATGTTGAATCATCAAACTGAACGCGTCTTCCCGCGCCCGCTCGCACAACTCCGTGTAGAGCGTGATGTTCCCGCCAAAAAGCGCCTGGATGCTCGCGCCCACATTCCCAATCACCGACCGCGAGCGCACAATAATCCCGCGCACCACGCCGAACGACTTGACCGTGCGATAGCCCGGCAATTCAAACGCGGTGGTAGTCAGAGGATGCGTCTGGTTCATAACAGGCTGGTATTAAACACGACCGTTGAACACGGCAGAAGTTAATTTTTCGTCACCCGGTAGGGCA
>DASZPR010000404.1:0-3797 GCA_035550235.1 Verrucomicrobiia bacterium
AGATACGGTTTTTTGCGTTTTTTTTGGCAAGAGCTGAAAGAGAGGGCAAGGCGTTCACGTTTTACGTTTCACGTTTCATGCGACTTCTGAAACGTGAAACGTAAAACGTGAAGCGGGAGAATGCGGTAAAAAAAGAAGAAGCCCGGGGGCAAGCCGCCGGGCCTCTGTGCATCAAAATTTGATTGGGCGAAATCAGTAACGGTCGCGACCGCCGCCACCGCCGCGTTGACCACCACCGCCGCCACCGCCACCGCCGCGGAATTCACGACGACCGCCGCCGCCGCCGCCACCCGGGCGTTCTTCACGCGGGCGTGCGATATTGACGGTGAGGGGACGTCCGTCCAGTTGCTTGCCGTTCATGGCATCAATGGCTTTTTGAGCCTCTTCCGGTGAACCCATGGTCACGAAGGCGAAGCCGCGCGGGCGGCCGCTCATACGGTCCATCATCAGGTTGGTTTCCACGACCGTGCCGTGCGCAGCAAAGGCGTCCTGGAGGTCGTTTTCGGTGGTGTTGAAGGAAAGATTTCCAACAAACAATTTCGTACTCATGTGATGTTCTACTGTCCTCAACTGATCCCATCTATCCAGACTGTTCCCGACTGCCGGGTTTCAATCATCACTGAACCGAGTTCACTTGAAGATTTCCATGCCGTGGAATTGACAAGCTATCTATATTGGACAACCGCACAATGAACGTTTTTGTTGGAATAGCAAGACTTATTGCTTGCTATCCCTCTGGGGTGAAACCCGTATGCCGTAACTTGTTGCATACAAACGTAAAATACTTTTCAGACCGCACGCGCTTGCGGCAGAAAGGCCTCGATTGTCTCCGCTAATTGGTCCGAACGATAGGGTTTGGCCACCCATTTGACGCCCTCCCCGGGGCTGGATTCCTGGTTTTTCAACTCGGCTTCGTTGGCACAGGCGAAAACAACCTTGAGGTCGGGGCGGCTCTGGCGCAATTGATTCGCGAGGTCGAAACCGGAACTGCCCGGCAAAGCGAGGTCGGTCAGCACCAGGTCAATCTGGCGGGCCTGGCCTTCCCACAGGACGAGCGCGATGGAGCTGCTATCCGCTTCAATGACGCGATAGCCGTTGCGGTTAAGCACATAACGGGCGACGCCGCGGGCGCGATCGTCAGGGTCGACCAGGAGAATGGTGCCACGGTTGACGGTGGTGGCCGCCTGAATCTCGGTGACTGAGGGCAAAAGAGATTGCGAAACGCAGGGCAGAAAGATACGAAATTCCGTGCCGGAGCCGACGGCGGTGGTGTATTCAATCCAACCCCAGTGCTGACGAATGGCGCCAAAGGTGCAGGCCAGGCCGAGCCCCTGCCCTTTGTCCGGTCCTTTGGTGGTGAAAAATGGTTCGAACAGATGTTCCTGAACTTCAGGCGTCATGCCGCAGCCGGTGTCGCGAACGCTGATGCGCACGAAATCCGAAATGTTGGATTCCGGATTCTGCTTGATGGGCGGCTTGGGCACCCGAACGACGGCGGTGTTCACCGTGACCGTGCCTTTTTCAGGCATCGCGTCCCGGGCGTTTTTGACGAGGTTGATGAGGACGCCTTCGAGGACTTTGGGATCGCCCATGATGGGCAAGGGATTGCGACCCACGAGATTTTGGAACAGGACTTTGTCTCCGGCAACGCGGCGGAGAATCAGGCTCAGATTCGTAATGAGGCGGTTCAGGTCCAACGGGCGCGGCTGCATCAATTGGCGTCCCCCGGTGGCGAGCATTTGATAGCCGAGATTGGTCCCGCGCGTGGCGGCAACGGAAATTTCCTGCAATTGATCAATGGCCGCGGGCTCCTTGGCGGTTTGGCGCAAGAGCGCGGTGTGCGTTTCAATGACGCTGAAAACGTCGTTGAATCGATGGGCGACCGCGCCCGAGACGCGGCCGACGAGTTCCATTTTGTGCGATTGGAAGGTTTCGGATTCGCGGCGGCGGCGTTGCGTGAGGTCGTGGATCACGACGAGGCGCGCGCGCACTTCCCCGTAGCTCAAGTCGCGCACGGTGAGTTCGACATCGATGAGCGATTGGTCCTTGCGATAATGCTGCCAGCAACTGCGCGATTCGGTGTGAGCACAGGATTGGGCGACTTCCGCCATGAAAGCCTCGACCTGGTCCGAAGGCAAAAGATCCTGAGGGGTGAGCCGCATGAATTCCTCAGGCGAGTAACCGTAATGTCGCAGCGCGGCCCGGTTCACCGCGAGAAAGCGGCATTGGCCCAAATCGAAGACCCACATCGGCTGGGGATTTTCGGTGAAGAGAAAGCGATATTGCGCTTCGGATTCCTGGAGGAGAGTTTCAGCGTGCTGACGGCGGGCGAGTTCCTGTTGCAGCGTTTCGTTGGTGCGCGCGAGGTGGGCGGTTTTCTTTTCCACCTGTTCTTCCCAATGGCCGTTGAGACTTTCTTCCTTGGAACGGGCGCGCTCGTGTTGTGAGAAAAATGTGTCCATGTGCCCCATGCCGATGAGCAGCAGAACGGAACCAGCGACATAAACAACATTCAGGGCGAAGTCGGGGCCGAATCCGTGGCCGCTGGGGCCGACGGGTTCAAGAAGATGCAAGGATGCGAGCGTCGCAAACGCCACGACGAGAAACCAGCCGACGCGATGAACGCCAAAGCGGCGGACGAGTCGCAAGCCGTAGGAAGGGACCACCAATTGCAACGCACCCGCCGATACATCAAAAGCTCCGGCACCAATCAACATATAACCATCTCCGATTGTCTATTAGAGAGACACTCCGGGGCCCTCTTCTAGACGATGTTTAAATTCAGCCGCCCTTGGACCTCGACCCCACGCAGGATTTTGTCCAAAAGGGCGCGCAAATTTAATTAAGCATCAGCCGGGCCAATCGTGGCAACGTTAACACGCTAACGTTTGCGAAAATGGGGCGTATTTATTGAATAGTGATTTTCTCGACCGTCACTATTTCTTTCCGTGATTTTAATTTATCCTGGCTATCGAAATCCCAAATGGACGAAGCCAACATTTTACCAAAACGAACGAAAAGTATCCGGATGAATGAGGACCTGTTGAATAGAAATCCATTTCGAGCGTCAGAAGAGATAATTCAGGCACCGCCCTAAAAGGAAAGGAGCGACTGTTGCATATTTATTATCATGAGAACGCGAATATCATTCGTCATCGGGGGATTGCTGTTTATTTTAGTGAACGGTTGTGCCAACAACCGGGAATTGGAGCGGCTTGACGCTCTGAAACGCGATGCGGACTGGCCGAAAATTCGTCTGGCGGCGGAAACGGAAATTGCGCGCAAGGAAGGCAACACGAATTGGTCGTATTCTGCCTACTACGCGCCTACACAGCACACGAACGGCGTGTGGGTGGTCGTCGCCTCCGGCGCTTATCCTCATAATCGGATGGGCGACAGCATCGACATGTTGATTCATGACAACGGCGAGGTAATCTCGTACGCGCCGCGCTTTCCGGAGCATCCACGATGACAGCGGATTTCCGCCTTTCGCGCCGCTTGATCGAGATTTGTCTTGGCATTTTTACCGGTCGGGATTAAGAAGGACGCGTTCTTTGAAATAGCGAACTTTGTGTTCGCTTTGTATCGCAATCAAATGTCAGGGAACCCCGTGAAAATCGGGGACGGTTGCGCCACTGTAACGGGCTACAAACTCCCAAGGCCACTGGCTGTCATTCAGCCGGGAAGGCGGGAGCGAGGTTTATGCCCGGAGTCAGGATACCGATTTGAATGCGCTCGTCAGGTGAAGAAGTTGATGGTTTTTAGTTGATAGTTGATAGAGGAAAGCTCGTCGCTTG
>DASZPR010000405.1:0-2307 GCA_035550235.1 Verrucomicrobiia bacterium
GAACCCCAGGCGATGATAGTCCCCACCGCGATGGCGACGAGTCCGGCTGGGATGCCGCGATATCTTATGCCGCCAAACCAACTCAAAAGAATAATGGCGAAACAAGTGACGCCGATGACCGGGGTCGTGAACATTTCCAAGGCTGGCCGCATGGAAATAAAGGTGATGGAGACGCCGGCCAGCGTGCCAAGCAGGGCGGCGCGCGGCGTGATTTTGCGGATAATGGAACCGGCGAAACCACCAGCCATGAGCACAAAACTTTGGACGAATACCCAGGTCAATCCGGCTTCCCAGCCTTTGATGGGGTCGCCGGTTTTCAACGTGATTGGCAGCATGATGACGAAAGTGACGATGAACATGTGCGGGACACTGATGCCCGACGGCAAGGCGCAGACATCGATGCGGCCGGTTTTTTTAGCGAGACGATAGGCCAGCCAGGCGTAATACAAGGTGGAAAGGCACAGCATCAATCCGGTCGCCGGAAGGATTCGCCCGAAAATCAATTCGTCCGGCATTTTGAGCACAAAGCGAAGTAGTCCGGTCAAGGTCAGGAGATTGACCAGGATGTTGGTGCCGAAGCCAAAAAAGGCATTCCAATCTCCGGGCACCCATAGTTTGGGTTTCGTGGTCATGGTCGTCATAAGTTTAACCTTTCTTTTTCATGGGTAAGGGTGCTGGAAACGGGTCCGCTCATCGCAGGGCTTCGAGAATTTTTTCGGAGTGAGATACCCAGCCGAAAATACCGCCCTGGGCCTTGATCATTCTCAAACCCATTTCTTGAAATTCGGGAAAATACGAGCCCACGCAATCGGATGGAACGAGGCAATCGTAGCCGCGGTCGTTGGCCTCCCGCACGGTGGTATTGACGCAAACTTCGGTGGTCACGCCGGTCACTATGAGTTGCTGGATCCCCCGGTTTTGTAAAATGGCGTGGAGGTCCGTGGCGAAGAACGCGCCTTTCCCGGGCTTGTCGATGACCGGTTCATTCGGGAGCGGGTAAAGCTCGGGAATGATGTCATGGCCGATTTCGCCGCGCACAAGAATGCGGCCCATAGGGCCGGAATCGCCGATGCACATTTTGCTGCGACCACGTATTTTTTTTGCCGGAGGCAGGTCTGCGAGGTCGGGTCGATGGCCCTCCCGCGTGTGAATGACCGGCAGATTCATTTCGCGCCAGGCCGTGAGAAGCTTTTTGTTCGGCTTGATGGTGCGGCGCAATTGCGAGACGTCATTGCCCAGCATTTCGCCGAAGCCGCCCGGTTCCAAAAAGTCGCGTTGCATATCGATGATGAGCAAGGCGCAGGAGGAGGGTGAAAATTCAAATGGATAAGGCTCGGCATCGACGGAAAGGGTTTGAGTCGTTTTCATGTTCAGTGGCCGGCCATTTTTTGTCCGATGACGTTGATGTCCGCTCGCGCGGCTTCGGTTTCGTGCACAAAAGCGCCGCCGGCCATGACGAGGATCCGGTCGGAGAGCGCGAGTAATTCGTCGAGGTCTTCGCTTACGAGCAGGACAGCGACGCCGCGATTCCGCGCATCGGTGATGCGGCTATGGATGAAGGCGACGGCGTTGAAATCCAAACCGAAGCAGGGATTCGCCGTGATGAGCAGGCGAGGTTCGCCGGAGGCAAGTTCGCGAGCCAACACTGTCCGTTGCACGTTGCCGCCGGAAAGATTGCGCACGGGGGTTTCCCGCGAGGGCGTGCGGATGTTAAAGCGATGAATGAAATCACGCGCACACTGGCGGATGGCCCGGTGGTTCAAGAGCCAGCCTTTGCGCGCGAGTGGCGGACGGTCAAACGAACGCAGGGCGAGATTATCGGCCACGCTCATGTCCGGAACGCACGCGTTGCGCAAGGGCTCTTCCGGCAGGGCGAATAACTGGTGCTCGAACATTTCACGACGCGTGGCGGTATAGGTTTTGCCGGACACTTTTACTTCGCCGGAAGTTGGGCGGCGCTGGCCGCCGAGGATTTCCACCAGTTCACGCTGCCCATTGCCGGAAACCCCGGCAATGCCGACGATTTCACCGGCGCGCACGGTCAAATCGGCATTTTTCACGGCGGGCAGACCGTTGTCCTTGTCGGCGCAGAGGTTCACGATCTCCAAAACGGGTGCGCCGGTGGTTTGCTCGGTTTTTTTGACCTGCACCGCGGTGCGCTGCTCGCCGAGCATCATCCGGGACATTTCGGGAACGGTAAGGTCCTTCACTTTGCCGGCGCCGGCAAATTTGCCGCGCCGCATCACCGTGATTTCGTCGCAGAAATCGGTGACTTGTTTGAATTTGTGCGTGATGAGGATGATGCTC
>DASZPR010000406.1:0-2889 GCA_035550235.1 Verrucomicrobiia bacterium
CGATAATTTTTTCCACGCCTTCAAAAATGTTTCCTGCGCCAGATCATCAGCGAGGTGGGAATCGCCACGAGCCATGCGCGTGAGAAAAGCGCGCACCGGCGATTGATAGCGCCGCACCAACTCGCCGAAGGCGTTGTGATCTTCGCGCGAGAGGACGCGGGCAATAAGATCAGTGTCGGTGAAGGACACGGATTATTTGGATTGGCCGCCGTTGGAATGCGCTCTGTCGATGACCCAAAGAATCAAGTTCGCGAGACCGACCGCCAAAACAATCCATCCGGCGGTACGCCCGCCTCCGTATGGAAAGGCGATCATCAGGGAGATGGCCACGAGGGTTTCCGTGATGCCCCAGCATAAATAACCCTGTGGATCATAACTGCGGGCGCCGAAGCGGGATCGCTTGCGCAGCCCATCCAGCAATTCAGGCGTAATGGGCGTGCCTTTCTCAACCATCAATCGAATGGTCTCATGCCGCCTCTTATCTCGCAGGTAACCGAAAAAGAAAATGGCGATGACAAACAGCACCCACGAATTCCACGCCAGATCATGGACTATCGATCGATGGTTATCAGACCTGGAATTGGCCATCTGCTTTTCGTTATCCAATCGCGTTTTCTCAAGATCTTTCTCATTATCCATCCGCGTCTTCTCCAGATCTTTCTCGTTATCCATCCGTGTCTTCTCAAGGTCCTTCGCGTTGTCCATCCGCGTTTTTTCCAGGTCCTTGTCGGCCTCCAGTTTGGTTTTGGCCAAAGTTTCGGAGTAGATGGCAGATTGATTTGTGCTGGCTTCGATCGGCGTGGTGTTCTGGGCCGGCACAGGCGAAATCGTCAGGAAACCAAGCAGCATGGCTGCGGCGAACTTGCTGGATAGAGTTTTCATAGTTTTAGCTGTCATAGGTGGGATGCAGTCACGGCGCGTTTTGGATTCAAAAATTTTCAATACTGCCGCCATCGGCGTAAATAAAAAAGCGCGGACGAATGTCCGCGCTTGCAAAGCGTTATGAATGAATAATCTCCGTCAACTGCGGCGGCGGAATTTGACGAACGCGAAGATTCCGACGGCCATTAATGCCCAGGCTGAAGGCTCAGGCACTGTTCCAATGTTTAAAGTCCAACCGTTCACCTGAGCGGTATTGCCGCCGGAAACGTCCGCCAGGAACAAGACCCATGTGCCGTTCGGGTTGGTGTTTACAAACGAATCCAAGCCCGCCGTGCCACTGGCATCAAAACTGGATGGTGGCGAGAGTGGGTCGACGGTGCGACCGTCCGGCGCCCATGTCCCGGTCAATTGTCCGCCCGTCACATTAAAACTTCCCGCCTGGTAAAAATGGATATTCGCAGGCGAACCGGCCAGCGCGAACGTCACGTTGAAGCCGGTGTCGTTATATCCGAACGCGTTGCCCGTGCCGACGCCGGTCCGATTCAGCAGCACCGAAAAGCCGCCATTTGGCCCGGCGAGATAAGCGTAAAGATCACCGTTGTAAGCGGTCGACCCGGGCGCGTTGCCGATATTTAGCGACAGCGAAATGTCGGAGATGGAGCCGTTCATGCCGGTGAAGTTTCCGGCCAGTGTCAAACCACTCGCGCTGCCGTCCGGAATCGTCTGGCTCACCGTGTTGGTAAAACTATAGTTGCCCTGGGCCCCGGCTGCTGCAGTCCAGAATACCACCGCCGCCGCTGTCAGGGTTGATCTGAGTGCTTTCATGATGTGGTTGATCAGTTTTTAGGGATAAACTTGATAAGAGCGATAGTACCGGTTCACGAAATTGGGCGCGTCACTGTCGATCACCTGCCAGAGGCCGTTCGTGCCGGCGACGTTGGTGCTGATGGCATTCCAATCGACCAGGTTGCTCGAGGCTTCCACGACGTTCGTGCGTCCGGGGATGCCAGCGAAGGTAATCGTCGCGACACCGTTGCCGCCAGTGACGACGAGACTCAAGTTGGCCGGAGCCGGTGGCGGACCCGACGGTTCAAGGTAGATCGTTCCATTAGCGGTCGTCGTGCCGTCGCTAATTGTATAGGTGAGGAAATCCTCTCCAGTGACTGCGGCATTGTAGAAAACAAAATTGCCGTCTTCAGTCACGCTCTTGCCAAGGTTGCTCGTCGGACCTGCGGCAGTAATGGTGAGTGTGTCGTTGTCGATATCGCTCCAGCCAGCAGCCGCAGCCAGGCTGGCGGCCGAGATTTTCCACGTGAGCCCGGACGCCACGGTATTCGTTACGATATGCGCGATGGTCGGCGCGCTGTTCGGCACGACGAGGTAGAGTTCGTTGGCGTTGATTTGCAACGAAGGCGTCCCTGCCCCGGCGAGGCCGCTGCCTGCGACCGTAACTGCAGATGGTGCCGTGCCCGCGATGGAACCGCCGGTGCCAGCGGAGATTAATTTGTAATTACCTTTGATCAATGCTGCGCCGGTATTGTTCACCTTGAAAGGCGTGCCGGAGGCGACAGTCAGCGCGCCATTCAGTACCGTGAATGACGGTGTGCCGGACGCATAACGCAGCGAAACCGTGCCCACGGACGCATCGGCGTTGCCGGAGAGCGCCGCCGTGGAAGTGATATTGCTTAGCGTCTGCGCCGCACCGAGCGTGAAAGTGGATGAGAGTGTGGAAACGTCCAAAGTAGCGCCGCCACCGACAACAATATTCGGGCTGTTAGCAATCGAAGCCGAGCCATTCAGGATCAGCGAGCCGTTCGTTACCGTTGTGTTGCCGGAGTAATTGTTTGCCCCCGTGAATGTCAGATTCCCAAGGCCGCCCTTGGTGATGCTTGAGCCGCCAACCGTTTCAGTAATGGCGCCGAGCGAGAAATCCGTGCCGAACTGGGACGCAGCGCCAAACGAGGTGGAATGAGGCGAGAAGGTCGCATTGCCGGCAAGCGATACCGT
>DASZPR010000407.1:0-3751 GCA_035550235.1 Verrucomicrobiia bacterium
AAGCGAAGCCGACATTTTCCGCAACCGTCAGCGAATCAAACAACGCCGCGCTTTGGAACAACATCCCGAATTTGCTGCGCACCCTCAGCAATTGGCGCTCGTTCATCGACTCAATGTTTTCGCCGTCGATCAGTACCGTGCCTGAATCCGGCGTGAGGAGGCCGATGAGATGTTTCAGCAACACGCTCTTGCCGCCGCCGCTTCGCCCAATGATCACCACGGATTCGCCCGTCTCAATCCGCAGGCTCACGCCGTCGAGGACCTTTTGCGTCCCGTAACTCTTCTTCAAATCGCGAACTTCAATCATGAAAGGTATTCACGCCGCTTTTCACGCTCAGTTGAAAATTGCGTCGAGCGACAACGTCAGGAAGAAATTCGAAATCAAAATGGCGATCGATGAAAACACCACTGCCTCCGTGGTGGCCTTTCCCACGCCCTCGGCGCCTTCACCACAAGTCATCCCCTTGTAACAACCTACCAGGGCAACCATGCCGCCGTACACGCACCCTTTCATGACCCCGATCGCCACGTCCGAATCGGCGGTGTGTTTCAGCATATTGGACCATAAATACGTGGCATCAATATCGTACAAGTACACACCAACGCCATACCCGGCGCTGATGCCGACAAAAATCGCCTCCGCCGTGAGCAACGGCATGACCAACACTCCCGCAATCATTCGCGGCACAACGAGATAATCCACCGGATGCGTCGCCAACGTTCGCAAAGCGTCGATTTGCTCGGTGACGCGCATCGTGCCGATCTCCGCCGCAATGGCCGCTCCCACGCGCCCCGCGACCATCAACCCCGTCAGCACCGGTCCCAATTCGCTGCACATCGAGACGCTCACGACGGCAAGCGTACCCGTGTCCATTTTGAGTTTGTGAAATTGCACCGCCGTTTGCGCGCTCAGCACCATCCCGGTGAACGCGCCGGTGATGAGCACGACCGATTGCGATTTCACCCCCATGAAATAAATCTGGTACAGTAAATCGCGCCACGCGACGCGAAAGCTGAAGAACGAACCAAAAGCTTCCTTCGCGAGCAAAGTGATTCGTCCCAATCCTTCAATCCATTCACCGACCCAAGTGCTGGACAGAAAATTCATGATGCCGTGAACCTAACAAAGCAATCACGGATTGGCCAGTGGGCAAAATAGGTCATCATGCAACTCGCTGAAACACATTGACACGCATAAGCGGGGTTCATATCCATTAACCCCGCGATGGCGACATTAGAAGTAAAACCCCTAGGCTCCTGCAAATACGATCAACTCTCTCTCGGCGAAATCATGCTGCGCTTTGATCCCGGCGAAGGGCGCATACGCACGACCCGCGAATTCAAAGTCTGGGAAGGCGGCGGCGAATACAACGTGGCGCGCGGCTTGCGCCGCTGCTTCGGTTTGCGCACAGCCGTCGCCACCGCCTTCGCGGACAATGACGTGGGACGTTTGCTCGAGGATTTTATTTTGCAGGGCGGCGTCGCCACTGAATTCATCAAATGGGTTCCGTTCGATGGCATTGGCCGCACGGTTCGCAATGGATTGAATTTCACCGAACGCGGTTTCGGAGCGCGCGGCGCGGTCGGCGTTTCGGACCGCGGCCTCACCGCGGCGAGCCAGCTCAAAACCGGTGATTTTGATTGGGACCACATTTTCGGCAAACTCGGCGTTCGTTGGCTGCACACCGGCGGAATTTTCGCCGCGTTGAGCGACACCACGCCGCAGGTGGTGATCGAAGCCGTGAAAGCCGCCAAGAAGCACGGCACGATTGTTTCCTATGATCTCAATTATCGGCCGAGCCTCTGGAAGAGCATCGGCGGGCAAAAACGCGCGCAGGAAGTGAACAAGGAAATCGCCAAACACGTCGACGTGATGATCGGCAACGAGGAAGATTTCACCGCCTGCCTCGGCTTCCATGTCGAAGGCGTGGACGAACACATTTCAAAGATCGACGTGACCGCGTTCAAGAAAATGATCGAGCAAGCCGTGAAAACCTTTCCAAATTTCAAAGTCACCGCCACGACCTTGCGCGCGGTGAAGTCAGCATCGCGCAATGATTGGGGAGCGATCTGCTGGGCGGGCGGGAAATTCTACGAAGCGCCCAACCGCGAAGACCTGGAGATTCTCGACCGCGTCGGCGGCGGCGATAGTTTTGCGAGCGGATTGATTTACGGCCTCATGCAATTCAACGACCCGCAAAAAGCCGTCGAATACGGCGCCGCCCACGGCGCCCTCGCGATGACCACCCCTGGCGACACCAGCATGGCGTCGCTCAAGGAAGTCGAAGCGCTCGCCAACGGCGGCAGCGCCCGCGTGCAGCGCTAATTATCGATTAGTTGTGTCCTGTTTCAGCCAGGAGTAGTGCTTGGATAAAAAACTACTGCAGGATCGACGGTTGCCCGAACAAGCATGCTCTGAAAGCTGCCTTACCCGCGCGTCAAACTCAGAAGCTGGCACTCCCAATTCAATCAGATGGGCGATGCACGTCGTCGCAGCGAAAGCGATCCAATTATTAAAGCTATCACTGTCAAACAGAGCGGGATGATTCCAAAGAGCCTCGAAATGTTTACGTAGTGTTTTTTCGGCATCTGCATGCTTCGTTTTTGAAATCGCCTGCGCAAGGTTGGAACACGATCCAAGTGGAGTTTTATTCAGCGCCCCTGCCAAAATGCGAAATGCTTCATCACTCGGTAGTTGATGCGCCACACTGAGGGCAACGCCAGACCAATTCTCTGCATCACCGTGTTTCATAATGTAACGAAGCATCTCGGGGAAATCCACCTGCCCATCCAAACAATAACAGGATTGGCAGAAGTCTCTTCGCACTTCATTAGACCATCGAGGCCATTCACGTTTCAGTTCAACAACCGTGATCGACGCCGATCCATCCATGAAGCGCGAAATCTCGGCCCCCTGCCTGTGCTCCTTGGAATAAAACGAGCGAGAGAATCGTCGCTCTGAACTCAAAGGAATGCGAAGCCCCTCCAAAACGATCGCTTGCGGATAATCCTCTCCGAATTGGTTTTTCATCGCTCTGAGACTAACTGGCGGCGGCATACCCTTTATTTTATACGCAAGCGGTGGGATCGCAATCCTAACGCTGCGTGGCGATATCCAACATCACCTTCTTTGCATTTTTCCATTTCCCTGCTAAATAACTCTGATGCAAGCCGTCATAGATTTTCTGAAGCAAAACGAATCACGATTCGTCAACGAACTCTGCGACTACGTCCGTTTCCCCAGCGTCTCCGCCCAACCGAACCATCGCGACGACATGAAGACCTGCGCGGAATGGGTCGTGAAACGTTGCCAGCAAATCGGCTTGCAAGCCGAACTCTGCGCAACCAAAGGTCATCCGATTGTTTTGGCGAAAACCCCTCGTCGCGCGGGCCGAAAACATTTTTTGGTTTACGGTCATTATGATGTGCAACCACCCGAGCCGTTCGAGCTTTGGAAAACACCGCCCTTTGAACCGCGCATCGAAGGCCGCTCAATGTTCGGACGCGGCGCCAGCGACAACAAAGGCCAGAACCTCGCGCACCTTGCCGCGGTGGAAGCCTATTTCAAAACCGGCACTGAATTGCCGGTCGACCTGACCTTCGTCATTGAAGGCGAAGAAGAAGTCGGCAGCGCGAGCCTTGCCACGTTTTTGAAAGAGCGCCAGGCCGAGTTAAAATGCGACGCGGTGGTGATTTCGGATACCGGCATGCCCGATAAACGCGTGCCCGCCCTTACCTACGCGTTGCGCGG
>DASZPR010000408.1:0-2338 GCA_035550235.1 Verrucomicrobiia bacterium
CAAAGCTGCGCGATGAAAATGGCCGCGTCGCGATTCCCGGTTTTTACGATGACGTGCAGGAACTTTCCGCTTACGAACGGGAGCAGTTCAAGCGATTGCCTTTCACGGACGCGCAATATCAACAAATGCTCGGCGTGCCGAAATTATTTGGCGAGCAAGGCTACACTCCATTCGAACAACGCTCCGCGCGGCCAACGCTGGAAATCAATGGCCTGACCAGCGGCTACCAGGGTGAAGGCAGCAAGACCATCGTGCCCGCGTGGGCGCGCGTAAAAATCACGACGCGGCTCGTGCCGGATCAAAGCCCGGCCAAAATCATCGAGCTCGTCACGAATCATTTGAAAAAAATCTGTCCGCCCACGGTGCGAATGGAAATTCAATCCGGCCACGGCGCGGAACCGTATCTCGTCTCACCAACCGGCCCGCAGGCGCAGGCAGCGTTGCGCGCGTTGAAATCCGCGTTTGGCAACGAGCCGATTGTGATGCGCGAAGGCGGCTCAATTCCCATCGTCAACGATTTCAAGAAAATCCTCGGCGCGGACACGTTGCTGCTCGGGCTCGCGTTGCCCGATGACAACGCGCATTCGCCGAACGAAAAATTCGATCTCGATTGTTTCGCCAAAGGCCAGTTGATGGCCGCTCATCTGTGGCAGGAATTGGCGAAGGCTTGAAAGCCGCCTTTGACTGGTAGCCGCCGAGGTAACGGGGCGGAGGCCCTGGGATTTTCGACGGTTTCCGCCTCCTCACGTCGGCGGCTACGAACGGATCGGCGTTGCAACTCTATTTTGTATGCAGTCCCGCTGGATGGTTCAAATTAGATACGTCGAAATCTTTTGCGTCCTCTGAATAAACCGCTGATCGCGCATCCGGCGTGGCCAATTCAATTGTCACGTTCGTCGCAATCAAGCCAGAGACGTGGCGCGCGTAAAGACCGTAGGCGGGGAATTGTTTTCCAAACATCGTAATCTCCGGATACGCGTTTTCCTTTTCCGGCAGCACTGCGTTCGCCTCGGCCAGTGTGCCGCCGCCGGGCATTTTGATTTGGATATTCTCTAACCGCACGCCCATGATCGGATGCCCAGGAATGCCGCTGATCAAAATTCCAATCGGCGAAACCGCCTGCGCCTTCAAATCCTTTATCACAACATTACTGATGCTTCCTACCGACTGTGGCGCGTCGCCCTCGCGAAAAGTTTTCAATCGCGCTCCGAGCCGGATGAAAATGGGTGTGTTCACGTTCTCCATCGTGAGACCGGAAAACAAAATATTCCGCACGTTGGCGCCATCTACGGAAAACAACTTGATACCGCCTTGCGTATCGTGAATGCGACAGTTGCTGATGGAAATATTTTCAAAATTCGCCGCCGACTCGGTGCCAAACTTCACGCCACCCCAGTGACTCTTCAAATCGCAACCACTGACCTCCACGTTTCGGCATGGTATGAGGCTCGTCGTTTTCAGACATACAGCATCATCGCCACTGTCCACGTTGCAATTGCGGATGCGCACGTTCTCGCTTGAATCGATGTCGAAGCCATCGTTGTTTGCCAATCCCCGGCTGGCGATATTCACGTGCTCCGCACTGACATTTTTGCACTGGAAGAAATGTGTCGTCCACGCGGCTGGCCCCTGCAAATGAACACCGTTGAGCGAAACGCCATCGCAACGCACAAAACGCATCAGAAATGGCCGCGCGTTGTTTCCTTTGGGCCGCGCCGCCAACAATTCCTTGCCGCGACCCTCGATCACTCCTGCGCCGGCAATCGAAATATTTGTCGCACCCACTGCGCCAATAAAACAAAACCCCATGTCGGCGCCGTTCCCGCTACGAAATTTATCCGGCGCGGCGTAATCCATGATGTCCAGGCTGCCCAGCAGCGCCGCGTGCTCGTCCAACTGCAAGTTGACGTTGTTTTTCAATAAAATCGTGCCGCTGACATATTCGCCAGTCGGAAAACGCACCGTTCCCCCGCCCTTCCCGCTGCATTCGTCGATGGCTTGTTGAATGAATCGCGTATTTAAAGTTTTGCCATCGCCCTTAGCGCCAAATTTTTGCACGTCCAATTCGACGGCCTGCGCAATACACGGCGCGACCAACAACGCGAGAATCCACCACCAATGCTTTTTCATTTAAGAAATACCAGCTCTTATCGGACCAACAACACCGCATCGCTCTCCAGGCGTGAGCCGTCTGGCAATTTCGCCTCAACGCTTTTTCGTTGGGGATTCGCCAACAGAGACCAAACCTTGCCGCCCTTGCTCGCAGTCACCATGACGGCTTGTGATTGGTCGAGGACCTTTCCGCCAGATTCCACCTCGGCGGCCTGCAGGTTCACCG
>DASZPR010000409.1:0-2911 GCA_035550235.1 Verrucomicrobiia bacterium
GCTACTTCCTGGTCGAAAGTCGCGCGCGGCACATCCATGTCGGTGACGAAATAATCCACGCTGCCAACGCTCGTCACGTGCACCAACGGGTGCCAGAGTCCCGGGATATAACTGATGGCGCACCACAGCGCGAGCGGGACGAGGAACGACATCACCGTGAGCATCACCTTGCGGCGATGCGGCAATTCGTTCTTCAGTCCAAGCCAGTCGTGATGTGCCATGTTTCTTCCATATAGCGGCGGTCTATGACCGCCGCCAATTTTACTTCAATGAGTTGATAATCCCCGGCACGATATAGTCCGAGGGTTTCTGTGAATCTTTATAAACCTTGTTGTCGAGATAGAATTTGTCGCTTAATTCCATCGAGCCGTAAATCGACAGCATGTCATGGCTCTTCTTCAACGCCGTCTTCGCTTCGGCCACAGTCAGGAAATGCGTGCCGGGAATATTTTTGGCGTATTCCGCCGGGTCCGCGCCAACTTTTGCCGCCATGATTTTCACGGCGTCATCCATCGTCTTCGGGTCCTTCAAATAATCAACGCACTTATAATAAATGGCCGTGATCTTCGCCCAATCGGCTTTATGCGCCGCGTAACTGGTCGGGCTCACCGCGATGACGTCGAAGATGAGGCCCTTTGCGTCCGCGCTGGTGAACAGTTTTTTCGAGCCGGGAACCGTCTTCAGCGCCTGGCCGGAAATCGGATACCACGCGCCGACCGCCGCCACCTGTCCGGATTGAAGGGCTTGCGGCGTTTTATCCGTCGCGGTCCCGACGAGCGTCACGTCGGATTGGCTCATGCCGTTGACCTTGAGCGCCTGCAGGAGGAGTTCGTGCTCCACGAGCGTGAGTTCCACGCCAACTTTTTTGCCTTTGAGATCCTTGATGGATTCAACGCCTGGCGCGCCGACGATCATATCGCTGCCCTCGCTGTAATCGATGAGGCAAACGATTTTGCTCTTCGCGCCACTGGCGCCGGTCACCATGTCGTCACCAGCGACGATCGTCACGCCGTCAATTTTCCCGGCAGCGAAGGCGTCGATTGAGGGCGAGTACTCGAACCAAACCAGTTCGACGTCGAGTCCGGCGTCTTTGAACCAGCCTTTTTGTTTGGCGACTTCGAGAACCGTGTACCCCGGCCAGTCGCTGTAACCTATCTTGATGGGAGCCGCGGTGACTGCGCCCAGGCTCATCAGCCCGAGAAGTCCCGCCGCCAGCAGTGTTTTGATTTTCATTGAGTTTTCCTTTCTTGGTTGTTTTGATTTCAGAAGAGACGCGCGTAACGATCGATCTCCCACTGGCTCACCGCCTGGTGATACTCAGTCCACTCCTCCCGTTTGTACCGGATAAATTCATCCTTCAATTCCCTGCCGATGACTTTCTCGATGAACGGATCGGCTTCAAATGCGTCCACTGCCTCGCCCAGCGTGCGGGGCAATTCCTGCACGCCGATTTTTTCCAACTCCACCGGGGAAAGTTCGTAAAGATTTTCGTGATGCGGATCGCCGGGATTGAGTCCCTCGCGCACGCCTTCCAACCCCGCCGCGAGCACGAGCGCCGCCGCGAGATAAGGATTGCACGAGGAATCAGCATTACGACTTTCGCAACGGCCGCCACCCATCGGAATCCGCACGGAGTTCGTGCGGTTGTTGGTGCCAAACGAATTGAACACCGGTGCCCAGGAGTAATAACTCATCGCCCCGCGCCGAATGAGGCGCTTGTAACTATTCACCGTCGGCGCCAGAACCGCGCAGAGCGCGCGGCCATGGCGCAAAATTCCGGCCACAAAGGAATAACCGAGCGGCGAGAGACCGAGCCCGCGCGGGTCATCTTCGGGCTTGATTGCGAAAAGATTTTTGCCGGTCTTCGCGTCGGCGAGCGACATATTGAAATGAGCACCGTTGCCGGTTTTATCCGCGAACGGCTTCGGCATGAACGTCGCGAGCAGGCCGTGTTTCGCCGCAATCGTTTTCGCCATGTAACGGAAAAAGATGTAACGATCCGCCATCGTCAGCGCGTCGGCGTATTTGAAATCGAACTCGAATTGCGAATTGCCATCCTCGTGATCGAAGGAATAAATATCCCAACCAAGACCGTTCATCGTGGTCGCCATGTCGTCGAGCCACGGGAACACATCGAGGAACCGTTTCACATCGTAACAACTCTTCTCGAGATTATCGTCGTGGTTCGGCACCACCAATTTCCCCTGCTCGTCCTGTTTCAAAACGTAAATCTCGCACTCAATGCCGAGGTTGAATGTGAAACCCATTTTCGCCGCCTCGGCCATGATGTTCTTGAGCAGCACGCGCGAATTGAGCGGATACGGTTTGCCGTGAAATTCATTGTCAGCAGGCATCCACGCGACTTCCTTTTGCCACGGCAGTTGAATGATGTGGTTCAGGTCGGGCACGGATGAAATCTCGTCATCGTTCGGCGCCTGGCCCAAGCCGTCGAGCGCGTAACCTGTGTAAAGCTCGGAACCGTGCGCGAAATGTTCGAAGTGCTCGACGGGAACGAATTTCCCTTTCGGCACGCCATGAATATCCACATAAGCACCGATGCAATATTTGACGCCTTGCGCGATGAGCTTTTGCTTGATGCTTTTCAGTTCAGCATCGGACGGCGTGGCGCCGTTCGAACCCGCCAGTTTGCGGGATTTGGGTAAACTTAATTTTTTGGATTTTAATTTCAGTGCGGAATTCATAGGACGGGAGCAAAGTAACTATTTTCAAGTGGCGGTTGTTCGGTCAGGCCGCGGCGAACCAAGGCGCAAAGGTCTTCGACCATCATGCGAAAAAGCGTTTCGCCTTTTTGCGCGGTCGCGCGGCTCGGAAAACCGGTGACGCCGTTTTTGCTCGTGCGATTCACCGGGTGCGTGAAGACGAGATTCGCAGTGCGATCCGCGTCATCGGA
>DASZPR010000410.1:0-4064 GCA_035550235.1 Verrucomicrobiia bacterium
AGCCAGAATAGTGTTTCGGGTGATTTTGAAGCGTCAATGGAGGTAGTCACTATGAATACCCTGGCCGCGGCCAAGGTGGGACTCATGGCGCGTTTATATGTCCCGACTACGGGGGCCGCTGCACCCGGTGGCTCCGAGAACCATGTGAATTATTACAAGGTTCAAAACGGCACCACGCAAATCAGCGCTGCGAACGCGGCCACAGCCACCATTTATGTCACTTCTGGCCCGGCCGCAGCGAATCGCTTCATGTTGCTGCAAAGAGTCAACTCGACAAACTTCTACTTCTACGAAAGAGCGGCGACCAACGCGCCGTGGGCGTTTGTCACCAATGTGGTTTTGATCGCGGCGACCAATAATGCGCCGATGGAAGTGGGCATTGCGGAGGAAACCCGCTCGGGTGTGACCGCGCTGGCCACCGTGCGGAGCTTCATGCTGGACGCCGCCGGCGTGGCCAGCGCGACGCAGCCGCCTCCGGCCGCCACTAACTTCAGCATGACTCTGAATGGTGACTTGTCGATGACCTTGAATTGGGTCGCGAAGGACAGTATTGGAAACCCGGTTCAGAGTATCGCGGTGATGCGTGCGGCTGCACCAGTGAGCGCCCAACCGACTCTGGGCCAACCGCTGACCGCCAGTTCCGTCTTTGGAGCGCCCGCAAGCGGTCTGGGCAGTGGAAACTACGTGGTTTTTGTTTCGGATCCGTCCCCGGCATCGGTTAACAATTCCGTGACGGTGACCGGTTTGGCGCCGGGCGTGACGTATTACGCAGCCATCTACACGTTTACGGGTTCAAGCAGCAACAAGGTATTCAATACGGCGGGTGCCGTCTCCTCTACTGGGACTGACGGTTTCCTGACGGGCGTCAGAGGTTCGCTGGCCGGGGGCATACCTGTCGGTGGCATTGGACAGCTATTGGTCGAGGCAATCTATACGGGCGGGGCTGCGGTGGATGTCAGTTCGGTCGCGAACATCAGTTCCGCCGACACGAACATAATTAAGGTCCTGAACGGCGTGCTGACCGGCATCACGAACGGAACGGTTCTCGTAACCAATTCATTCGGAGGATTCACCAACGTTGCCAGTGTGACGGTGCGTGCTCCTTTCTTCACGGATACATTCACCAATGCCCATGATTATCTTGTGGACGGTGAGACGAATACAGGTTGGGACGAATTATACAATCCGCGGGATGGGGTCAATCCGATCCCCGGCTCAACTTACGTCCCGGCCACCGGGTCGGGAGCGACGGTGGCTGATGCCAATATCAGCAGCAACAATGTGCTCACCATCACCAGCGCGGGAGACGGCTGGGAAAACGATGCCGCAGGCGGTTTCTTCCTGTTCAAATATGTGCCGGGAGACTTCCAGGTAGCGGTCCACATCAACTCATTTGACATAAACGCTTATAATCAACCGGGAATTATGGCGCGCGGTTACGGTGTGACCAACGGCCTGGTCGGCACTCCCATGGGTTTAGTGCAAACCAATGCCGGCGGCACGAATACTGTGGGTGAATACTGGGTGGACCTGACCCGGTTTGATGAGTTCGGAATCGGAACCTACGCGCGCGACAATATTGACAGCGTTGTTTCACAGAACACCCAGGCGGACGTGAACGACACGAATTACTGGATGCTCATCAGCCGGACGCACGGGACCAACTTTGTCTTCTACAAGCGCTTGAATCCCACCGATCCCTGGAAGCGCTTGCCGAATGGCACGTCTTACGCGCTGCCGCAGTTCGCGAACCGCCCCATGCAAGTCGGCATTGCAGCCGGGCCGTGGTCTGGTGGAACACCAAATACGGTTCGTTTTGACAGCTTCCTGCTCGATATTGTGGGTGGTTCGCAGTTGAAGGTCAGTGCGTCGGGATCAAACCTGACGATATCGTGGCCGGCGATACCGGGCACGCTGGAACATGCAACCAGCCTGACGGCGCCCAGTTGGCAGACGGTCCCGGGTACGCCGGTGCTCGATAACAATGGTTACAGTTTGACGGTCCCAGCCACGGGAGGCACGGATTTCTTCCGGCTGAGACAGTAAAGTTAGTCAGGATGTAGAATCACATTGGAGGCCGGAGAGATATTTCTCCGGCCTCCTACTAACCAAAGAAACAACAATGTGGAATCGGATGGAAAAAAAAGTTTCCCGGTTTGCCGCCGGCTCACAACCAATCTCTGATGAGTTCAGCCGTCGTGGCGATCGTCATGCGTTTACACTGATTGAATTGCTGGTGGTGATTGCCATCATCGCCATTCTGGCGGCGATGTTGCTGCCGGCACTGGCCTCGGCCAAGTTCAAGGCGATCCGCGTGGTCTCCATGAACAATGAGAAGCAACTGATCACGAGCCTGCATATGTTCGCGGATGACAACCAGGAACAATTGCCCAGGTTGGATAACGCGGGTGTTTGGTGCTGGGATATACCGAGTACGGCGACGAGCCAGATGTTGAACAGCGGTTGCTCCAAGAAGACATTCTATTGCCCGAGCACTGCTCCCAGGTTTACGGATGCGGAAAATTGGGCCAATCAAAACTCACTTTGGAATTACGGCGGCGGCGGTTTCAATATTACCGGCTACGCCTTCGCGTTTGGCGGAAACCAGTCGAAAGTGGACAAGCAGTATCAAAATCTTAAATTGCTTTCCGAACTGCACACCAACGGCCCGATCGTAACCACTGACAATCCTTCCGACAGTGAAGTGGTCGCTGACGTGATGATCAGCACGGGCAACACCTTGCCGGCAAGCGGGGCGGACAATTTCACCGCGATCTATGGCGGATTCACGCAGAACGGTGTGGCTTACCCGCACTTGAGCGCGCACATCGAAAAAGGGCAATTGCCCGCCGGCGGGAACATTGCCTACAAAGACGGCCATGCTCAATGGAGGAAATTCAATGCTTCCACTTCCTCCGCCGCGGGCAACGTTACGAAGGTCCGCACGGGCAGTAACACTCCCTATTTTTGGTGGTAATCTTTTTCCGCGAGCGACGTTTTTCGAGTTGCTTGTACCTCGAATGAACCGCAGGATTCTCCCACCTTGAAAATCGATCTTACGAAACTCGAAGTTTGGTTTGTCACTGGCAGCCAACATCTCTACGGACCCGAAACTTTAAAAGCTGTCGCGAAACATTCGCAGGAAATCTCCGCCGCTCTCGACAGTTCCACTGCAATACCAGTCTCGGTGGTGTTCAAGCCGGTGATGGTTTCTCCGGACGCGATCACCGAACTCTGCCGTGAGGCGAATAACGCGCAGAATTGCATCGGGCTCGTCACGTGGTGCCACACGTTTTCTCCGTCGAAGATGTGGATCAACGGGCTGCGGCAGCTTCAAAAGCCCATCTGCCATCTTCATACGCAATACAATCGCGACCTGCCATGGAGCAGCATCGACATGGATTTCATGAACATGAACCAGGCCGCGCACGGAGATCGCGAGCACGGATTCATCATGACCCGCATGCGCATCGCGCGCAAAGTGGTGGTGGGCTTTTGGCAGGACGAATCGGTGCAGCAAAAAATTGGCGCGTGGACGCGCGCGGCCGCGGCGTGGCATGACTGGCAGGGTGGAAAATTCGTGCGTTTCGGCGACAACATGCGCGAGGTGGCGGTCACCGAAGGCGACAAGGTGGCGGCGCAGATGAAATTTGGTTTTTCTGTGAACACGCACGGCGTGGGGGATTTGGTCAAAGTGGTGAATGACATCACGGACAAACAGGTCGACGCCTTGTGCAAGGAGTACGAAGACACTTATGAAATGTCCGCCGACTTGAAGAAGGGCGGCAAGCGCCACGCTTCGGTTCACGACGCGGCGCGCATCGAATTAGGCATTCAGCAATTTCTCACCGACGGCGGCTTCAAGGGTTACACTGATACGTTTGAAGATTTGCACGGATTGGCTCAACTCCCGGGCGTCGGCTCGCAGCGCATGATGGCGGCGGGATTTGGTTTTGGCGGCGAAGGCGATTGGAAGACGTCCGCGTTGGTTCGCGCCATGAAAGTGATGGCGGCGGGCCTCAAGCCGGGAACGTCGTTCATGGAAGATTACACCTATCATCTTT
>DASZPR010000411.1:0-1774 GCA_035550235.1 Verrucomicrobiia bacterium
CACTTTACGGACGTTTCAAAATTTTCCAGGAACCCGCTCATGCCCGCAACTGAATCCATCGGCTGGCTTGGCGTCCCGCTCGCGATTTTCGCGGGCGCGATTCGCGGCAGCTCGCCTTTTCTCTTCGTAAGCCTCGGCGAATGCCTCACGGAAAAAAGTGGCAAGATCAACCTCGGCCTCGAGGGCACACTGCTCATGGGCGCGATGACTGCTTACGCAATTTCATACAAAACCGGTTCACCTTGGGTCGGGGTGGCCGCTGCCGGATGCGCCGGCGCAATGCTTGGGCTTGTCCACGCCTGGCTTGCGCAACGTTCGCGAGTCAACGACATCGCTGTTGGCATCGCCATGTTCATCTTTGGCAGCGGCCTCGCCTTTTTCCTGGGCGACCCATTCATCCAGCCAATGGCGCCCGCCTTGCGCGGATTTGAATTCGGCAAGTGGAGCAGCATTCCGCAAGTCCAGGCGGCATTGAAAATCAGTCCGTTATTGCTGATGGGGATCGCGCTTTCTTTTGCCATGTTCTGGTTTTTCAACAACACCCGGTGGGGATTATTCATTCGCGCTGTTGGCGACAACCCCGCGGCGGCCCGCGCACAGGGAATTTCCGTCATTAAAGTCCGCACTCTTTCCATCATGACCGGCAGCTTTCTTGCAGGTTTGGGGGGAGCATATCTCTCGCTCGTCTATCCCGGCTCGTGGACCCGCCTGGTATCGAGCGGCCAGGGTTTGATGGCCGTGGCGCTGGTCATCTTCGCGCGTTGGAATCCGCGCCGTTGTCTTTACGCATCGCTGCTTTTCGGCGGCGCGCAAGCTGTCGGCCCCGCCCTGCAAGCGGCCGGGGTGCAGTCTTATTATTATTTGTTCAATGCCGCGCCGTACATTCTCACACTCGGCATCATGGTTTTCACCTGCTCACCCAAACGCACCCTGGCCGGTGCGCCGGGCGCGCTCGGAACTGGCGAATGAAATGAATACCTACGTTGATTCCGATCCTTATCGCTGGCCTTTCAACGGCGATTTGCGACCCCAAAATACAGCCTTTCTCGTGATCGACATGCAGACCGATTTTTGCGGTGCGGGCGGCTACGTTGATAAGATGGGCTACGACCTCTCCCTGACCCGCGCGCCCATTGAACCGATCAAAAAAGTTCTCGCCGCCATCCGCGCCAAAGGTTTTCACGTCCTGCACACGCGCGAAGGCCATCGCGCGGATCTGGCCGACCTGCCGGAAAATAAACGCTGGCGCAGCCAGCGCATCGGGGCGGGAATTGGCGATCCGGGTCCGTGCGGGAAGATTCTGGTCCGCGGCCAGCCGGGTTGGGAAATCATTTCTGAACTAGCACCCATCGACGGCGAAGCCGTGATCGACAAACCGGGCAAGGGTTCTTTTTACGCCACCGACCTCGACATGCTTCTGCGCCGCAAGGGAATTCAAAATATTGTCCTCGCCGGCATCACCACCGACGTTTGTGTCCACACCACCATGCGTGAGGCGAATGACCGGGGCTATGAATGCCTGTTGTTGTCCGACTGCACGGGCGCCACCGACCACGGCAATTATCTCGCTGCTCTGAAAATGATCAAAATGCAGGGCGGCGTGTTTGGCGCCGTCGCGGATTCTGGCGCATTTATCAAGGCCATCTCATGATGCAACACCTTCCACCCGAGCGCCCACTTCCTCCTGGTCCGTTGCCATTGGAGTTGGTGAAGATTGTCAAGCGCTTCGGACCGTTGACCGCGGTGGATGAAATTTCGATGAAGGTCGAGCCGG
>DASZPR010000412.1:0-5007 GCA_035550235.1 Verrucomicrobiia bacterium
GAACCATCAGTATTGATGCGAAAAACATTTCCGTTTCCATTCGTGCCGCCGAAGGGGGTCACTCCAAAAATGGTATTGCCGGAAATAATCGGCGTGGCTTCCGGCCACTGGCCATCCGTTCCAGTGAACGTGTACAAAATGGAATAACCTCCTCCCAGCTTGTAAACCAATCCTTTCTGCGACAATCCCCACCGTCCAAAACCATAAGCCGCCCCGTCGCTCGTGAATGCCAAACCACCGTACGGCGACACCATGTTGGTGAATTGATAAATGAACGAAATTCCGCCGCCATTCGGATTAATGGTGAAAACATTTCCATAACCGTAGGTCCCCGCCAACACCGTGGTCCCGTACAGCAAATTGTTGTTGGGATTCAACACCAGCCCGTGTTGCACGCCTTGACCATCGATGTCATCAAAATCGTGAACGATTGCAAACCCGGACCCGTCCGTGTTGATTTTGAAAACACTGCCCGCGAGAACCGGGCCGCCGTAAAACGTCGTCCCATAAAGCGTGTTGCTGATGAGCACCAACCCCGGATTCGGCTCCGACCCCGTGTTGTTGGTCCAACGGCCCGTATGGGGATCGGTGCTGCCTTGATTAAAATTAAAGAGATTCGTGAAATGCGATCCGTCTATGTCCATCCGAAACACTGTTCCGTACCCATACAGTCCACCATAGACTGCCGTCCCATAAATGGCGTTTCCCGAAATTACCAGGCTGGCGGGGTTGACGCCGTCGCTGTTGGTGCCGTATCCGCCTCCGGCAACGACCGAATTGTCGTCGGTGCTGAACACATGCAGATTGGTGAACGTCGCCCCTCGAAGTCCAGCCGCGGAGAAAATAAATAAAACCAACGTGACAACCAAAAAAAGAGCTGCCTTCTTCATCTGATTTCCTTTCATAACCGACGGTTTACGGCACGAAAAATCCGGCGATGCAACTTGAGGCCGGGGGTGCTGCCAATATGCAAAATTTTTCGGATGTGTCAAATATCACTTGGTGACATTTTAGATTCCAAAATCCGCTCACGTTCGTCGGCATTCACGGAGCATGGCACACGGAACCCATGGCCGGCTCCCCACAGCCGCGCATCCCACTCCCATCGGCCAAAAAATGGACACAACTGTACCCCAAACGTGCCCCCGAAAAATTATCCAACTCACTGTTTCGAAACATGCTACATTTTCGAAGAATGGCGGATATTTTGCTACAAACGGCGGGTAGCGCATGGCAAGCACAACGTTAACACCGGGCGAAGAAGCACAATTGGCGCAGACGATCGAGATGTTTGAAGTCATCACGGAGTCGCAGCCTAGTGACTATCAGTCCCTGGAAATCCTCAAAGAGGCCTACTCGAAACTGGGCCGCGAACAGGAAGTCGTCAAGACTTCCAAAAGGATTGCGGAAGCGTATGTGCAAATGGGCCAGCTCTCCTCGGCCATTCTCGAATACGAAACCATCCTCCAACGGTTCCCCGATGATCCGGATGTCCAGAAGGCGCTGAAACAGATCGAGAGCAAAGCCAATAATTTTTCCGAACAGATCCCCCCGGCGCAGATTCCCGCCGCGCAGGCGCCCGCGCCCGCGAAGGCCTCCCCCGCCTCCAACGGCAAGGCGCATAAGAATTCCGCGAAAGCCACGGCTGACAAGGTGGATGATGGCCGCCAGGCCATGCACAAAATTTTCGTCGATGGCAAAATTATCACCGCCGGCGATTTCGACCTCTGCTGGATCGCGCCGGATTTGTCCCGCCCGCCGGAAACCATCACCGAGCCGTTCGTTAACGTGCTGGCGCAAAAAGGACTCGTGACTGCCGAGAAGGCGCTGAAGATTCTCTCGGACAAATCCCGCGTGGGATTTCTGCCACTCGACAAATATGAAATGGACATCGAACTTGCGCGCAGCTTTCCCGCGGATGTCTGCCGCCGCTGGTGCGTGTTGCCGTTCGATCGCATGAGCAAATCCATTTTGGTTGCCACCGCCAACCCGTTCAATCAACAGGCCGCCAAGGAATTGGCCGAAGCCACCCAGAATCGGCTGCTCTGGTATCTCGTGGAACCGGGCGAGTTGATCAAGAATCTCCGGAAAGTTTTTCGTTAAGCCATGCCTCCCGTAAAATCATTTGGTGAACGAATTGCCGACGCATTGGTCGAAGACGGCCTGTTGAGCCCGCGGCAGATCGAGGAACTCATCGAGCAACAAAAGCAGGGCGGCACGCGCCTGCTCAAGTTGATCCTCGAGAAAGCCTACGTCAGCGAGCAGGACATGGCCGTGTGCATGGGCCGCGTCCTCAACACCCCGCCCATCAATCTCTCGCGCATCACCATTTCCTTGGAACTCGCGGATTTGTTGCCGCGGGAAACCGCTCAGAATCATAAAGTCGTCCCCGTTTCGCGCCTGGACAACAAATTGTTCCTCGCGATGGCCGACCCGCTCAACGTCCTCGCGCTCGACGACGTCAAACGCATCACCAAGCTGGAAGTCACGCCGCTCATCGCCTCGGAAAAGGCGATCATCGAAAAGCTCAACCAAATCGATGCCGCCAAAAGCGGGAGCATGGAAGACATCATCGAGGATGCGAAGAAGAAGCAGGATGCAGCGGTCGACGACGACGGCAACATCGAGATCACCAAAGAATCGCTGGAAGAAGTCAACCTCGACCAGCTCGCCGCCTCCAGCGAAGAAGCCCCCGTCATCAAACTCGCCAACCTGATTCTCGTCCAGGCCATCAAGGACCGCGCCAGTGATATTCACGTGGAGCCCTTCGAGAAAGGGATGAAACTGCGTTACCGCGTCGATGGCGTGCTCGCGGATGCCACGCCGCCCCCGAAGCAAATGCAGCTTGCGCTCGCCTCGCGCTTCAAAATCATGAGCAGCCTGGACATCGCCGAACGGCGCTTGCCCCAGGACGGACGCATGCGCCTGCGCGTCGGCGGCAAGGACTACGATTTGCGCGTGTCCATTCTCCCCACCGTTCACGGCGAGAAAATCGTGCTCCGCGTGCTCGATAAAGGAAATCTTTCCGCGAGCCTCGATAAACTCGGCCTCGACCCGGACACATTCCAGCAGGTGAAATCAGCGGTCGACGCCCCGCACGGCCTGATCCTCGTGACCGGCCCGACCGGTTCCGGCAAAACCACCACGCTTTACTCCGCGTTGAACGAACTGAACAACCCCGTGTTCAACATCGTCACCGTCGAAGACCCCGTCGAATTCCAAATCCCCGGCATCAACCAGGTGCCCGTGAAAAAGGAAATCGGCCTTACGTTTGCCAGCGCACTTCGCTCGATTCTCCGCCAGGACCCGGACATCATCATGATTGGTGAAATTCGTGATACCGAGACCGCGGAAATCGCGGTGGAAGCCGCGCTCACTGGCCACCAGGTCTTGAGCACCATGCACTGTAATGACGCCCCCGGCGCCGTCGCGCGTATGGACGACATGGGCATTGCGCCCTTCCTGATTTCGTCGTCCGTGATTCTCGCCTGCGCACAACGCCTCATGCGCCGCATCTGTTCGCATTGCAAAGAGCCCGTGCAATATCCGGACAAGATGTATACCGACCTGAACATCGACCCCGCAGTGTTCGAAGGCGTCACGTTCTATCGCGGACGCGGCTGCGATCGCTGCAAAAATTCCGGTTATGCCGGCCGCCTGGCCATCATCGAAGCCATGACCGTGACGGACGAAATCCGCAAGCTGATCATCTCCCGCGGAAATACCCGCGAGTTGAGCAAAGTCGCCATCGGCCAGGGCATGAAGACTCTCCGCATGACCGCCCTCGACCGCGTCCGCGACGGCGTCTCTACGCTGGAGCAGGTGCTGATGCTCACCGCCGCGCACTAAAAGATCCTTCGTTGGATTGAGTCGCGAGTTCGCGGCCTTCTGAAGTGCTCCAAAGTTTCTCCCTCTCCCTGCGGGAGAGGGCTGGGGTGTGGGGGAAGGAGACGTTCAATTGCCCCGGGGGTTCATGTTATGATTGGCGCTTCGCTCTCGACACTCAACCCTCGACCCTCGACACTTTCCCCATGCTCGAGCTCGAACAGGCCGTGGAAAAAATCCTCGCCGCCATTCCAGCGCTAAAAACGGAATCGATTCCGCTGGCCGAAGCCTGCGGACGCGTCGTCGCGGAAAAGATCCTTGCCTCGACCGACCTCCCGCCCTTTGATAACTCCGCCGTCGACGGTTACGCCGTCCGCGCTCAAGACGTCGCATCAGCGAGCGCACAAAATCCAGTCACGCTCCAACTCGTCGGCAGAATCCCCGCCGGCGAAAACTTCACCGGCGAACTCTCCGCCGGCCAATGCATCCGCATCTTCACCGGTTCGCCGGTGCCGCGCGGCGCGGACGCTGTGGTCATGCAGGAAGACACGCGTGTACCCACGATTTCGTCTCCCTCTCCGCCACGAAGTGGGGGAGAGGGCCGGGGTGAGGTGGTGCTTAGAGCTCAGGGGGATGTGTATATTTTGGATGCTGCCAAACCATGGGAAAATATCCGTTTCCACGGCGAAGATGTTAAGCGCGGCACCGCCCTGGTTGAGCCCGGCACACGGTTGGGCACGGCCCACATCGCATTGCTCGCCGCCACCGGTGTGGGACAATTGACCGTAAACCGCCGCCCCACAGTCGCACTCATTGCCACCGGCTCGGAACTCAAAGAGCCTGTTCCTGGCGCCCAACTCTCACCCGGCCAAATTTTCGAAAGCAACCGCGCCGCCCTCGCCCCACTCATCTCCGCGACTGGCGCAATCCCGAAAATTTTTCCCATCGTACCCGACATCGCCGAAGCCACGCGCAACGCGTTGTCCCGAGCGCTCGCCGAATGCGACATCGTCATCACCTGCGGCGGCGTCTCCGTCGGTGAAATGGATTTCGTCAAAAGCGCCTTCGAAGAACTCGGTGGCAAGTTGGATTTCTGGAAAGTGGCCATCAAACCCGGCCGCCCATTCGTCTTCGGTCGCCTAAATGAAAATTCCCTGGATGTGGGATGTTCGATGTTGGATG
>DASZPR010000413.1:0-5923 GCA_035550235.1 Verrucomicrobiia bacterium
CAGCGAGCTTTTGCAATCGCTGAATATACGCGCGCACATCTTCCATGGTTACCCGTCCGCCGCGGGCAGAGCCGCGAACGCGGGCCAAATCGATTCCCAAATCGCGAGCGAGCCTGCGGATCACCGGCGAGGCGGCGACCGCTGCGTTCGATTTCTCAATCGACTCGTTCGATTCCGCCGACATCTCTTCCTCCGGTTCGGGTTCCGACTCCGGTTCCGGCATGGCTGCCTCGGCTTTGGGTTTCGGCGCTTCTGCCGCGGGCTTTGCCGCCGCTGGTGCAGCTCCGTCGCCTGTCAAGGACACGAGCTTTTGGCCGACGCTGATTTTATCACCAGTTTTGACAAAAATCTTGGTGACGGTTCCCGCGCCAGTCGACGGAATCGTTGCGACGGCCTTTTCGTTTTCAAGCTCAAGAATCGGTTGGTCTTTTGCAATCTGGTCGCCTTCTTTGACGAACAAATTAACCACCGTTCCCGAGTCGGCGCCCTCGCCGAGGTGTGGAAGTTTCACATCCATATAAATTAGAGCGTCGTAATGTGCTGCAAATGCGCCTGAGATTCTAGGAAAATTTAATGAAAGAGTGGCATGAGCGCGGTTAAACAAGTGTTCTTAATCTATTTAATTAGCTTGGGAGGGAAAATTCATGTGAAAATGGGGTTGTTTGGCAATTTTTTACGTTTTGAGCCTTCTGTTTTTAAAAAAAACTTTTTTAAACCAGGATTAGGCCGGATTAGGCCGGAATTGCCCGGAGGCGAAATTGAACCTTGCTGGCTGTCTGTGCGGTCTGTCCGAACCGGTGCTCAGTGTTCCGCCTGCTTCCGCCCATCCTTGTTCTTCCCTTCATCCTCTCGTTCTACCACTTTTAGCTTACGAAGAAAAAGTCTCGGTAATGTTTTCGGAGAAAACGGTTGCTGCGCAGGAGAATAAAACTCAAATTCGGTAAAGAAACAGGACGAAAAATCAGCGTAAAGGAAGTTTAAATCCGAGATCCGGAGGATGAAATCCGAAAGAAGTCCAATTCCGAGGCTGCGCCAATTACCGTAAGTTCCTTCTAACGGGCCTGAGCGCAGTTTCACCCTGCTTCCAATCCGCGCGCCCGGGTCAGAAAAAGCCAAAATCCGTAAAGAGCCTCAGGAAAATTCGGCCTATCTTTATCCTATCAGTCGAAGCGAAAGCGCCCGGCTGATTGATTGGTACATGCACGAATTATCCATCATGCAAAACGCGCTGCAACAAGCGCTGCAACAAGCCCGGCTTGCGGGCGCGCGGCGGGTGCATGAAATCCGCCTCCGCGTCGGCGTGTTGAGCGGCGTCGTACCGGAAGCACTGCAAATGGCGTTCGAGACGTTGACCACCGGGACGGTTGCGGAAAAGGCGTCTTTGGCTATTGAAAACGTGCCCGCGCGGTTTTGGTGCCGCAACTGTTACGCTGAATTCACCGCTGAAACCTTGTTTGGCGAATGCCCCACGTGCCACGCGATCAGCCCGGAGCTGCGCGCCGGACGCGAATTGGAGCTCGCCTCATTGGAGATTACCTGATGTGCACTGAATGCGGATGCGGATTGCCCGGTGATAAACCCTTCAGGATTTTGGGCCGCGCCCACGATCACGATCACGGTCATGGACACCATCATCACAGTCATGACCACGCTCACGACCACCCGCACATCCACGACGAACCGAAGCGACACGTAGATATCCATCGTTCCATTCTCGACAAAAATAATCGGCAGGCGGAGCGCAACCGTGGTTTTTTCCATGCACGCGGCTTGTTGGTCCTGAACATCCTTTCATCGCCAGGGGCGGGAAAGACGACTTTGATCCGCGAAACAATTCGCGCGCTCAACAATCGACTAAAAACCGCGGTCATTGTCGGCGACCTGGAGACGGATAATGACGCCCGGCGATTACGTGAGACTTCCGCGGAGGTTGTGCAAATCACTACCGGCACGGTCTGTCATTTGGAAGCCGAAATGGTGGCGCGAGCCATAAAACAATTGCACCTGAATGGCGTTCAATTGCTCATCATTGAAAACGTCGGCAATCTCGTTTGTCCTGCGTCCTACGATTTGGGCGAAGACTTGCGTGTGGTTTTGCTATCGGTCACGGAAGGTGAGGACAAACCGTTGAAATACCCGCCCGTGTTTCAATCTGCCACCGCAACCATCGTCAGCAAAATTGATCTCGCTCAGGTTTGCGAATACAACCGCGAGGCCGCCCGCGCGAATCTCACGCGGCTAGCCCCCACGGCGCCAATTTTTGAGCTCTCTGCCAAGACTGGCCAAGGCATGGAGGAATGGTGCGCGTTCCTCATCGCGGAACAGAACAAAATCTGCGCACGCGATCCGTTGGTTGGCTGAGGCAACCAAGGCATTTCGTTCAGCCTCTGTCGCAATGATTTCGCATTTGACAGAAAGCGCCGCTGAGTGAATAACTTCCGCAAACATTCGTTCCGGCAAACGCATGAGATTTCTCCAAAATCATTCGAAGGGCATCAAAGCGCTTTTGCTTTCTGCTTTGCCCTCAATCATTTTGGCGCTTTCGGCAAGTTCGGCTTCGGCTCAAAGTTATTCGATTGATTGGTATAAGATATCAGGTGGAGGCGGAACCAGCAGCAATGGTCAATTCACCGTGAGCGGCACCATTGGCCAACACGATGCCGGCGGTCCGATGGTCGGAGGCGGTTATTCCCTTACCGGCGGGTTTTGGAGCTTGTTGGCGGTTGTGCAGACAGCCGGTTCCCCGACTCTTCGAATTTTCTTAACGAGCACCAACACCGCTGTAATCGCTTGGCCAGCATCCGCAACCGGATTTAATCTTCAGCAGAATACCGACCTGAAGACCGCGAATTGGCTCCCGGCAGGATCATCCATTGCAGCAGGCAGCGAAAATCAGGTAATTATCACACCGCCAGCCGGGAGGGAATTTTTCCGGCTGATCCGTCCATAGTTAAGGCACGGGCTTTTCGCCCGTGCCAATTGAAAACCTCGGATCGAACATCCGCGCCCGTTTACAAGAGTTGCGGAAACACCTTTTCTGGATTCACATCCAGGTCTTTAATCGCCTTAGCGACGACTGACTTGTCGATTTTGCCTTTCTGCGCAAGCGCGTAGAGCGTCGCGATGACGGTCGATTCCGCGTCCACTTCGAAGAACCGGCGCAGATGCGCGCGGGTGTCGCTACGCCCAAAGCCATCCGTGCCGAGAGTCATGAGACCGCCCGGAACCCACGGCGCGATCTGATCCGGCACTATGCGCATGAAATCCGAGACCGCCACGAACACCCCCTGCTCTTTCTCGAGCAATTTTTCCACGTAGGATTTTTTCGGCTTGTCGGACGGATGCAACATGTTCCAGCGCTGGCATATTAAGGCGTCGTTACGCAGCTCTTTGTAATTTGTAGCGCTCCACACGTCAGCGGAGACGCCATAGCGCTCAGCGAGAATTTGCTGCGCACGCAATGCCTGGTTGATGATCGGCCCGCTGCCAAAAATGTGCGCTTTGTGTTTTCCTTCCGCACCGGTTTTAAACCGATACAAACCCTTCAAAATGCCTTCCTCAACGCCCGGCGGCATCGGTGGCATCGTGTGGTTTTCGTTGTAGAGCGTCAGGTAGTAGAAGACGTCCTCATTGTTGACGAACATGCGGCGCATGCCATCTGCCACAATGACCGCGACTTCGTAAGCAAACGCCGGATCGTAAGTCAGCAGCGTCGGAATCGTGCTCGCCAGAAGCAGGCTGTGGCCGTCTTCATGTTGCAAGCCTTCGCCATTCAGCGTAGTACGACCGGCGGTTGCGCCGAGCAGGAAACCTTTAGCCTTGATATCGCCGGCAAGCCACATCAGATCCCCGATGCGTTGGAAACCGAACATCGAATAATAAATATAGAACGGGATCATGTGCTTCCCGTGGGAGGCATAGCTGGTGCCCGCCGCGATGAACGACGACATGGATCCAGCTTCGGTAATGCCTTCTTCGAGGATCTGGCCGTCCTTCGCTTCGTGATAATAAAGCAACGACTTGATGTCGACCGGTTCGTAAAGCTGGCCCTTTGATGAGTAAATGCCGATTTCGCGGAACAACGCGTCGAGACCGAACGTGCGCGCCTCGTCGGGAATGATGGGAACGATCTGCTTCCCGATGGCTTTGTTGCGCAACAGGGTACTCAACAAACGCACGAATGCCATGGTCGTGGAAACTTCCATCAGGCCGGAGCCTTTAAAAAATTCCGCGAAGGATTCCATTTTCGGAACGTCGAGCGGTTTGGCCGTGACTTTGCGTTCCGGCAAAAAGCCGCCGAGCGCCTGACGCCGCTCGAGAAGATATTTTATTTCCGGACTGTTCGCCGGCGGCCGATAGAACGGCGTCTCCGCGATGACGTCATCGCTGATAGGAATGTTGAAGCGCTCGCGGAATTCGCGAAGCTCTTTCTCGTTCATCTTCTTCTGTTGATGCGAGATGTTGCGCCCCTCGCCCGCTTCGCCGAGACCGTAGCCTTTGATCGTCTTCGCGAGAATGACCGTGGGCTGGCCTTTGTGCTCGGTCGCGGCTTTATAGGCAGCATAAACCTTCTTGGTGTCATGACCGCCACGCAACAGCTTGCGGATCTGCTCGTCGCTCAGGTGATTCACAAGCTTGAGCAATTCGGGATATTTGCCGAAGAAATGGCGGCGGGTGTAACTGCCCGGCTCCACAGAATATTTCTGGTAATCACCGTCCACCGCCTCTTCCATGCGCTTCAGCAACAGGCCGCTCTTGTCGCGCGCGATTAAGTCATCCCAATCGCTGCCCCAAATGACTTTGATGACATTCCAACCGGCGCCACGGAACAAGGCTTCAAGTTCCTGAATGATCTTCCCATTGCCGCGAACGGGACCATCGAGTCGTTGAAGATTGCAATTGATGACCCAGATCAGGTTGTCGAGATTCTCGCGAGCGGCCAGAGTGAGCGAGCCGAGCGATTCTGGCTCATCGGTTTCGCCGTCACCAAGAAATGCCCAGATTTTCTGCTCTTCGCCGCTGATAATTCCGCGGGCGCGGAGATAGCGATTAAATCGCGCCTGATAAATCGACATGATCGGGCCGAGGCCCATCGACACGGTTGGGAATTGCCAAAAATCCGGCATCAAATATGGATGCGGATAGGATGAGAGACCGCCGCCTTCGGCGAGTTCCTGGCGAAAATTCTGCAAATGACGCTCATCCAGGCGGCCTTCAAGAAACGCGCGCGCGTAAACGCCCGGCGTGGCATGGCCTTGGAAATAAACGAGGTCGCCCATGAAATCATCGGTGCGGCCACGGAAAAAGTGATTGAACGCGATTTCGTACAGTGTGGCGCTCGAAGCAAACGTGGAAATGTGACCGCCGAGACCGCTATGACGGCGATTCGCATTCACGACCATCGCCATGGCGTTCCAGCGAATGAGGCTTTTGATGCGCACTTCTATGGCCCAATCGCCCGGAAACGAGGGTTGGTCGTCGGGAGGGATGGTGTTGATGTAAGGCGTGCTGACAACGCGCGGGGCTTCCACGCCCGATTCACGCAGACGCTCCGTGAAGTCGCTGAGGAATTGAGCCGTGCGTTCCGCGCCGCGTTCTTTCAGCGCGACCTCCAACAGCGATTCCAGCGACTGCAGGACTTTATCGTCGTCGCCATTATTCTCGGGTTTCAACACGCGCAAATCAGCGCCGCGAGGGCGCACTTGCGATTGCTCTTTATCTTTTTTCTGCGGTTTCACTTTAAATTCAATAACAATGCCGCCATTATCCGGCGTGGAAAATTCCAAAGCGCGCGAGTAAATCAGCATGGAGCCTCAAACGCCAGACAAATGTAGCACAATTCGATTGTTAAATGAGCTAAATCGGTGCTCTTCAAATCAGTTAAATGAGTAATTAGTTAAATAAGCAAATGTGTTTCCAGCTT
>DASZPR010000414.1:0-2657 GCA_035550235.1 Verrucomicrobiia bacterium
ATTTTTGGAGAATCCATTTGCTGCTAATTATTTGTCGCTGAAACTTTGCAGCAATTCGTCGGGCGTGACGGTTGCCGTGCCGATCTTGCCGACGACAATGCCGGCGGCGTGGTTGGAGATAATAGCCGCTTCCAACGATGAAGCGCCCGCCGCGATGGCCAGCGTGAACGTCGCGATGACGGTGTCACCCGCGCCGGAAACATCGAAAACTTCGCGCGCGACTGTGGGAATGTGAAAAGGTTTCTTGTCACGTTCGCAAAGCAGCATGCCGAGTTCGCCCAACGTAATGAGCAGTACAGCCGGGCGTAGCTCGCGATGCAGGCATTCCGCGACCGCCATCAGGTTTTTGTCCGCGAGCGGGTTGCTGTTGCGCGTCGTGTCCGGGATTTTCGCCAGTTCAAACGCTTCCTTGCGATTGGGCGTGATGAGCGAAAGTCCCGAAAGATTCAGATGATACGGCTTGGGATCCAGGCTCAGCCAAACACCGCGCGCGCGGCAGAGCGCCTTGATTTCATTTAACAATTGCTGCGTGATGACGCCCTTGCCGTAATCGCAAATAATCACCGCATCGGCGCGTTTCAATTGCGCCTTGAAGGCGGCGAGCAGGCGGTTCATCGGCGGGCCTTCAAGTCCATCGCGCGTCTCGCGGTCGATGCGAACCACCTGTTGCTTGTGGGCGACGATGCGGGTTTTCAGGCTCGTCGCGCGCGCCGCGTGCGCGAGCAAGCCATTGCAACCAATATGTTGTTCCTTGAGCAATTGCTTGAGCTGCTCCGCGGCGTGGTCGTGGCCAACCGTGCCAAACAGTTCCGCGTTGGCGCGGAGAGCGGTGAGGTTGCGCGCGGCATTGGCGGCGCCGCCGGGCATGAAACTTTCGCGCTCGAAATCCACCACCGGCACCGGTGCCTCGGGCGAAATGCGCGCCACACTGCCCCAGATGAACTGGTCAAGCATGACATCGCCGACGACCAGCACGCGCGAAGTCTTCGCGGCATTCAGCAAATGGCGCACGCACGCCTTGCTCAAAGTTGGACATTTCATTTTATGGATTCACTCCGGAAACCGCGGAGTAGCATAAGACCAAATGCCGCGGCGGACAAGCAGCGTTGTCCTCAAATGACCGCGGCGCGGTTTAAACGGCTTGATGCCGAAATCAGAATTTCCAAGTCAGCGATAACTGCGCGCTGTGAGTGTAGAGGTTGTTGACTTTTACAATCGCGAAATCAGGGCTTGGGATATTTCCGAATGTATAGTCGTATTCAACAACTCCGAGGAATTTATATCCCAAATCAATATCGATGTGGCGCGAGAACGCGTATTTAATGCCGGCTTCCGCCTGATATCCGGGAGACCAGTCAGAAGCTTCACGAATAATGGGCGAGTGAAAGGCGGCATCGCGATATTCTGTATGGACCATGCTGACCACTCCACCCGCGCCAGCACCGACATAGGCCTTCCAGGAATCACTGATGTGAATCTGATAAATGGCATTCAGCATGGCAGGAATCTGATAAAAAGAATCGCGCGGGTCTGAGTCGGGACTCCAAATTCCGCCCGCTTCCACTTCCAGTGCAAACGATTTGCTCAAGTTATAGCCGAGCGCCAGGTCGCCGCGCACTCCGGTATCAACTTGGAAATGTCCATGACCGCGGGTAAGCCCGTCGAAAGGCAGAGCGATAGTATAAGTTGTCGTTCGTCGGGCAGGGATGAATGCCGGCCCAATATCTGTATGCACGTACAGATTATCCGTCCAGGACTGCGCGTGCGAAGCTGCGTTGCCAATTAAAAGGGTAATGCCAATGGCGCCGACAATTCGAGTGGTGGGATTCATGGATGTTGTTGGTTCCTTTGTTCTGAGTATCGCGTAAACGTTTACGCGTCGGGACTTTATATTTGTGAAACAAATATAACAAACGGAATTTTTACGGATTACAAAACAGGTGGCACTAACTCAGAAATCCCGTCAAAGGGCTCGTCGCGCTGGCGGTTTCCTGTTGCGCTGCCAAACCAATCTCGTACGCCGCGCGGCCGGCTTCGACCGCCATTTTAAACGCAACCGCAATCCGGTTCGGATCGGAGGAAACAGCGACCGCAGTGTTGACGAGGACGGCGTCCGCACCCATTTCCATCGCCTCAGCGGCGTGGCTGGGAGCGCCAATGCCCGCATCGACGACTACGGGAACGGTCGCTTGTTCGATGATGATGCGAATCTGGTCGCGCGTACGGATGCCGCGATTGGAACCAATCGGCGAACCCAACGGCATGACCGTGGCGACACCAACATCCTGCAGGCGTTTCGCCAGCACGGGATCGGCGTTGATGTAAGGCAGCACCGTGAAACCCTCCTTCACGAGAACCTCCGCCGCCTTGAAAGTCTCCACCGGATCCGGCAGCAGATAACGCGGGTCGGGATGGATTTCCAGTTTCACCCATTTCGGCAAACCCGCCGCAGCCGCGAGCTTGGCGAGGCGCACAGCCTCTTCGGCATTCATCGCGCCGCTGGTATTGGGCAGCAGCAAATATTTCTTGGGATCAATAAATTCCAAAATGTTCGCGAAAGGATCGCGTTTCCCGCTTAAATCGGCGCGACGAAGCGCGACGGTCACCATTTCAGTGCCACTGGCGGCGAGGGCATCGCGCATGGCTTCGGGCGAGGA
>DASZPR010000415.1:0-3879 GCA_035550235.1 Verrucomicrobiia bacterium
CGTGAACAAATTTCAGATTGATAACGAAGAAATCTGCAACAGCGCACCGGGGACGTTCACCTTGGGGGGCAACTTGTATGTGACGAACGCGTGCATTCTCCGCGGGGCCGGCGCATCGGTGAATGTCAGCGCCAGCTTAAATGGAAATGGTTCGCTCACGTTTTATGGAAACTCCGTTTCGCTCACCGGCAACAACACCAACTTTACCGGGAAGGTTCGGATTGGCAATGGCATCATCGGCTCGATGAACTTGAGTTCCGAGGCGCAATTAGGCGCCAATCCGCCGGCCTTTGTTCCGGATCAGTTGATCCTGAACCGCGGTTGGCTTTATACAACGACGAGTTTCACCATCAGCAATAGCAACCGCGGCATTTTGATCGGAGTGAATGACGGCCTGTTCGATGAAACGGCGGGCACCACGTTGACCCTGGGTTGCCCATTGTCCAGCGGCGAAACAATTGTCTCGGCGGGCCAGTTGACCACGCAAGCTGAGCCTGCCGGAATCGTCGCCGGCCAATTGGTCAAACAGAATTCCGGCACGTTGGTGTTGACCAGCTCCAATCCAAATTTCAACGGAGGAATACTGATTAGCGGCGGCACGCTGGCCGTTTCCGGCGCCGGACAGTTGGGAGGCGGCAATTTTGGAAATCCGTTCACCGACAATGGCGTTTTCAATTATAGCAGTTCAGCCACCCAAACCATTTCCAGCGCCATCAGTGGCAGCGGTTCCATAACCAAAAATGGTTCCGGCACATTGATATTCACAGGGGCGAATACCTTGACCGGTTCAATAACGATTAATGGCGGGACGTTGCTCATCAACGGGTCCACGGGCAACGGCGCGGTCCGCGCCGCTTCCAACGGCCAACTCGGCGGCAACGGAACCATTGGCGGAGTCACCACGATACAGTCCGGCGGCTCGCTTTCGCCCGGTGCCGGTATCGGCAAGCTCACGATCAACAACAGCGTCGCGTTGCAATCGGGCAGCACAACGGTGATGGAAATCAGCAAGGCGCCCACTGCCAACGACCAGTTGGTGGTTTCCGGCACATTGACCTATGGCGGCACATTGGTGGTTTCCAACCTTTCCGGCACACTGGCGGCCGGAGATACTTTCAAGTTGTTCCAGGCCGGTTCCATCGGCGGCTCGTTCAACGCGTACTCATTGCCGGCGCTGAACGCTGGATTGGGCTGGAACATGGCAAATTTGTCCAGTGGATCGATCAGCGTGGTGCCGACCGTATCGACAAATCTGTGGTGGAATCTGTCCGGCACGAACCTGGCCCTGTCGTGGCCGGCCGATTACACCGGGTGGCGGTTGCAAATCCAGACGAATCCCGTGGGAACCGGCTTGGGAACCAACTGGGTGGACGTGCCGGGCTCGACCACAACCAATAACCTGGCTCTTCCCGTGGACGCCACGATGGGCAACGCATTCTATCGCCTGATTTATCCGTGAATCAGCCGGCGAACATTTGAGGCGTTCGGTCGGACGTTTACCCGGTGGCCGCGATATTATTGATTGAGGATCGTTTCCTGTTCCTCCGCCGGCACGACTTTTCCATCCGGACCAATCATGACCTTCGTTTGCTTGCCGTCGCTGGAATATTGGTAAAGCACCTGGATAATGGTCCCATCCGACTTCGTTCGTCGCATCTCAGTCAATCGTTGCGAATTTGCGTCGTACGAATAATGGTCGGACCATTTAACTGCTCCGGCCTCGTCCACAGCTTTCGCCGAGACGATCTGACCGTCGTTCGTATTGGCAAAAATTTTCAGCGACGCATTTCCATTGGTCTCGTAATACCAGGGCTTGAATTCAGGAGTTGTCGGCTGGTTGCTGTTCACCGAAACATTTTCGACGGCCTTCGCCTGCGGGGCGCCGGGCGGAATGGTTTCATCGGTTGCCGCAGGGGACGAATGTGAACCCTTCTCACCGCATGATGCGCAGCCTAGCAAAAGGATAAAAACCAAAGGATAATATTTCATCGAATTCCCTGTTCTCGACCGACTTTAAAGTCCTGTTTTCCGGTTGTCGATGGAGAAACTTGAAGCCTGCTGCCGGGGCCGCATCTCAAAATTGGAAGGTGTTCCGGTCACGGAATGGCGGACTCGCGGCACCGAAAAATTCTTTCGATCAATCCAATTTCCAAACGCAAAAGAAGCCAATTGCCTCTGTGCAAACGGAACAAATGAAGTGGGTGTTTACTCCAGACGCTTTGGTGGTGATGTTTTCGCACTTTTGCGGGCTCTCCTAGGGAAAGACCCCACAGCCCATTTTTTGACGCGGCGTGGCTCGAATGTTAGAAGCTACTTTGATCGACCAGAAAGGGAAAAGGACAACAAATATGAAAATGATAAACAAAACAGTATTGGTTCTCGGAGCACTCGTTTTGGCAGCTTCCACCGCGGTGGCCAAACCTGGTGTGGACACACTTCATTTCGCCATTCACTCGGCACTGACGGATCAGGGAGTCGAGCCCGGCTCCTCTGGCAGCATCTCGGCAAACGAAGTCAGACAACATGGCACCATCAACGCGCAAAAACTGGATGTCACGGTATCGGGTCTGACACCCGCCACAGACTACAGTCTGGTCGCCACGACTAGCGGCGGCACGACCCATCTCGAAGATTTCACCACCGACGATAACGGTCGGGCGACGCTGCATTTGCGCAGCAGCAAGAACGGCAAAGTGCCCAAGAACTCGACCGCGTTGCCCGATGGATTTGAATTGGCGCTTATCACCCAGTTGGATGTCATGAACGGCGGCGCCCAGTCGGTGCTCTCGACCGCTGACACAACGCCCACATCCGTCCAGTATTCGGTCAAGCGAACCCTCACTGGCGATGGGGTTAGCGGCCTGTTGCAGATCAATGCCAACACGAAAAAAACCAAGTTTAACTTGACCGCGTCCGGGCTCCAGCCGAACACCGATTATCAATTGGTGTTCAACGGCGCGCCGGTCCAGACCAACACCACGGATTCCAAAGGCCGTTTGAAAATCAAATCCGCGCCGACGCCGGACAACATCATGGACCTCGGTTCGGTTGAAGTTTGGGATTCAACGAACACCGCGGTGTTGAGCACCACGCTGCCGTAAATTTTGATCCCACCCCAAACGAACCCGGATTGATTTCTCAATCCGGGTTTTTTTATTTTGCTGTTTCCGATTCACTTCAATCTCTCTAGGTTGATTCGGTACAGCGTGAAGACATTATACGGATATCTGTTGCGGCAAGTGATGGCGTCGTTGGTGATGACCATGATGGTCTTCACCTTCGTGCTGCTGGTGGCCAATGCCTTGCAGCAATTGCTCCCGCTCCTCGTCAAAGGCCAGGCGACTTTTCTCATGATCGGCGAGGCCTTCGCGTTGCTGATTCCCTTTGTCTTCGCCTTCGCGCTGCCCACGGCCATGCTGACTTCAACGGTTTTGACCTTCGAACGCTTCAGTGGCGACCAGGAATTCACGGCCGCGCGCGCGAGCGGCATCAGCCTGCTTTCGTTATCCGCCCCGATTCTGGTCCTGAGTCTTTTTTTGTGCGGCCTCAGCGCCGCCATCAATATGTATATCGCGCCGACCTGCCGCGTCGCTTACAACGGATTGCGTTACGACATGAAAAGCACGCTGGCGAATTTCAAATTGCCCGAAGGCTACACTGAGTTGCCGGGCGACAAGCCGGACGATCCTTCGTACACCATTTATACGCGCCGAAATCGCAACCAATACCTGCAGGACGTTATGGTTTACGAAGTGGAGCAGGGGACCAACAGCCACACCGTCATCGCGCCGACGGGCCATATCTCTGTCGACGCCACCAACCAGCAACTCGTTTTGACTTTGACGAATGCCACCACTCATTCCTCGGACAGCGAAGTGG
>DASZPR010000416.1:0-3034 GCA_035550235.1 Verrucomicrobiia bacterium
CTTTTATCTTTGACCAATTGAGCCAGTCTTTCACGGAGTGCGCCTGCGGACGGGGAAGGCGGCGCGTGAGGATCAAATTTTCGATTATGAATCGCCTCGTCACTCTCGCCGGCAACACCGCCATCGTTGTCAGGAACGTTGTCGAGACAAATGGCGAATATCTTCAGGGCGTTCCCGAATTTCGCTTTCAAAGCCATTAGATCTTCAAGTTCATCCAAACAACCGCCTTCCGGTGTAGACCAAAAATAAAGCAATGCCGTGCTCCCTCGCGCATCGGATAGTTTCACTTGTCGGCCATCAATTGTGGAAGCCGTGAATTCTTCGCGCCTGGGAAGTGATTTTGCCTTGTAGGATTGTGTGGGGACTATGGAATCATATTCCATCTGGTGTTCTGCCCACCATGTTTTGGCCAGCGTGGCGCCTGCCTTGCATTTCTCCTCACTGCCCGGATGAAATTCTATGAGGCCTGTCTCTTCATCGGCCACTCCCGCCGCAACTTCGGTGAGTTTAACGCCAAAACTCTGATGGGTCCATTTTTCAAGCAAGTTCAGCCCCCGGACAACGACTCGCGGGTCGCTATCATCAAGTAATCGAACTGCAATTGGCACGCCTGTTTTGGCGTCCACCCAATGCAAAGTCTCCGCTCCCAGCAAGCGAATCTCCGGATCGCAGTCGCTCGCCTGCGCGGCAGCCCATTGGGCGAGGTGCGAGTGTCTTTGCTGGCGCAGGACAGCCAACGCAAGTTCCCTTACGTACATATCCGGGTCAAAAGCGCCTTCCTCAACCAACGATTGCAATTGAACGGGCACGTATTTTCTTGGATTCAGGACGATTTTCCTTGCGGCCAGCATTGCAGCCTCTCGATGCACGATCTTACCCGAATTCCACGCAGTCAGAATAACCGCGCCCGAATTGGTCGACGAGTCCATCATTTCCTCAACGGTTCCGACGGTTGGCGATTCATTCCTCAACAGGCCACGCTCCAAAACGAAGCTACTTATCTGGCGATGGAAGGGCAGCAGGGACAAAGCGGCCAGCAATGCAAAAAAAAGAAAACGCTTCCGGGTTGAAATCTTTCTCGATGCGCCGGATGGCTTTTGCGGAGTTGTGGAAATCATCAATTTCACTGTGGAGATATTGGACGGATTTTATGTCGTTATGTTCGAGGTTTCGTTGATTATTTATTGGCGTCTTTAAGAACCCGCTCGAAACCGAAATCCAAAACGGCCTTCGTATCGGCCCATTTATTCGCGCTGTGAAGCAAGATCAAATGCAGTTCGCGCCCCTCACGTGTGGCGGAAGCGGCGAAGGTGTGTTTGGAACTGAAGGTCCAACCTGTCTTGGCGGGACCCATTCCAGGATAGACGCCCAGCAGCTTGTTGTGGTTCTTGATGGTCTGCACACCCGCAGCCGTTTTAAGCGTGATACTCGGCGTCCGGCAAATCTCGCGGAGTTCGGGCACGGCCATTGCGGCTTGAAATATCCTCAACAAGTCGCAGGCGGTCGTCACCTGGCCGGGCGCAGGCAACCCATTCGGGTTTTTGAACAAGCTGTTGGTGCAACCCAGTTCGCGGGCGCGGGCGTTCATCAACGCCACAAACTTTTCCACCGACCCGGACGTGTGCCGCGCCAGCGCCATGGCGGAATCGTTGTCGGAGCCAATGAGTAGAGACTGAACCAGGGTTTTAACAGCAACGGTTTCTCCCGTTTGCAATGGGATGTGGCTTGGTTCGACGAGCGTGTCCGCCTTCTGCACCACCACTTCGCCTTTGAGTCCCGTTCGCTCATACACCAGTAGCGCGGTCAGCAGTTTGACGGTGCTCGCCGGCGGCAGGGGTTTGTTGGGATTCCGTTCGAATAAAACTTTACCGCTAGCGGCGTCCACCAACAGCACGCTGGTCGCCTGCACTTTTTTTAGAGATGCTGATGTGTTGACGGGGGGAATTGCCACCGCCGATGTCCACTGCAAAACTAATAAAAGGAACAATACAATCCGACTGATTGTCCGTGACGCGACGAAAACATCTTGAAGTTTCTTAGGATTTGACGCCACCGAATGACGTTTTCGTGGAAGCGCGGCCCTCATACCGGATGTCTAGAGTGATCGACCTTCCCGCTCCGGTCGCATTTTTCGCAGAGGCCTTCAATCTGCAAAAAGTGGCTTTCCACCGTCGCTTTCAGGTGGCGTTTGACGTATTTGGAAACCTCGTCCATCAAACACAAGTTGACTTCCTCCACCTTGCGGCAGCAGCGGCAGATGAAATGATGATGGTGCCCGTGTTCAATTCCCTGGCAAATGAAGTAACGGAGTTGACGGTCCTCACTCGTGGCGGTCACCAGAATCCCGCAACTGGCGAGGTTTTCCAGAATGCGATAAATGGTCGGCAGCCCAACGCCCTTGAACCGCTTCTGCAAGCGCTCCTGCACTTCAAATGGGTCAAGGATGGATTCGCGCTCCAGAAACAGCTCAATGACGGCCCGCACTTTGGGTGTGATGCGGTGGCCGTTTTTTTTCAACCGGTCGATATAATTGTCAATAGGCATAGGCGATAACCTGCCTGATGTTGTTGTCCGAGCCGGACAATTGCAAACGGCATTTATCTCCCGACCAACCTGTGCGGCGACATGCACAGCATTCATTTAATAGAAATAATTTGCATTTGTCTATTGAAAATGATTTCTATTTATAAATGAATAAGGATGCGCTTCGACATCGCACCAAACCGTTAAAACTCGCCGCTGCGATTCTTCCCGGCTTGTTTGTTGTTTGCTGCGTGCTGGCCTCTCTGATGGCCGGATGTGGTAAGAATGCCGCGGGTAGGGCGGCCGATCGAAAACCGCTGGTCGTGGCGAGCTTTTTTCCGCTCTATGATTTCGCCCGGCAAATTGGCGGAACGAATTTCGAGGTCGTCTGCCTCGTCCCGCCGGGCAGCGACCCACATTCGGCAGAAGTGACGCCGAGCGCGGCCAAATCCGTTTCTCAAGCCGACTTGGTCCTGCTGCTCGGCCTGGGCATGGATGGTTGGGTGGAAAA
>DASZPR010000417.1:0-2319 GCA_035550235.1 Verrucomicrobiia bacterium
CGATGGCGATAAAACCCGCACCGCGCACTTTGGCCCGCTGCCGCCGCGCGAATACAAATTCCACGTTATCGCCTGCAACAACGACGGTGTCTGGAACATGGCCGGCGCCACGGTCAAGCTCATCGTCAAACCCTATTTCTACCAGACCAGTTGGTTCCTCGTGCTCGTGTGCGTCTCCGTGCTTGGCGGTGTGGCTTTCGGCGTCCGCCGCATGGCCCTGCTCAAATACCGGCGCAAACTTGCCCAGATGGAAAAAGAACACGCCATTGAACGCGACCGCGCCCGTATTGCCAAGGACATCCACGACGACGTCGGCGCAGGCCTCACGCAAATCACCCTGCTCACCGAGCTCGCGCGCCGCAATCCCGACCAGACCGGCGTCAATCTCGAGCGCATCACCCAGTCCGCGCGCCATCTCACCAAGGCCATGGACGAAATCGTATGGGCCGTCGACCCGCAACATGACACCGTCGCCGGACTTATGGATTATATTTCCGCCTACGCCGAGGATTACCTGCGCGTGGCTGAAGTCCGTTGCCGCATGGATTTGCCCGTGGACCTGCCGACCACACACGTCAGCGCCGAACTGCGTTACAATTTATTCCTCGCCCTGAAGGAGGCATTGAACAATGTCGTCAAGCACGCCAAAGCCACGGAAGTCCATCTCCGGTTGCAACTGGAACCCAACGCATTCACTTTGATCGTCGAGGACAACGGTCGCGGATTGTCTGCCGGGAAAAATGGCGACAGCCAGAACGGGGACACGCATAATGGCGTCAACCGCATCGGCTCGGGTTCGGGATTGGTCAATTTGGAAAAACGCCTCGCCGCCGTCGGTGGCCGCTGTGAAATCCATAGCGAACCCGGCAAGGGCACGCGTGTGTCCATGACGGTCTTTTTGAAAAACGTATCACCACTATTGGTGATTGGCGCGGATGAGCGGAAGAACTAGTTTTGGTATCAGACGAAAATTCTCGTTCCAGCGGCACCGTTGAGCGCAAAACGAGACGAAAGATTTTAATGAGCATAGCCGTTTCGATAGTTGAAGATGATCCGCAGGTGCGGGGGAGCCTGGCCAAGTTGATCGATGGCGCACCGGGATTTCGCTGTGTCAGCGTCCACGGCAGCGCGGAAGATGCCTTTGTCGAAATTCCCAAGGTAAAACCCGAGGTCGTGTTGATGGACATCAACCTGCCCGGCGCCAACGGCGTCGAGTGCGTCCGCAAACTGAAGCCGCATCTGCCCGCGACTCAGATCATCATGCTGACCGTTTATCAAAAAACGGAACATATCTTCAACGCCCTTGCCGCCGGCGCCACCGGCTACATGCTCAAGCAGACGCCCCCGGCGGAATTGCTGACCGCGATCAAGGAAGTCCACGGCGGCGGCTCGCCCATGAGCAGCCACATCGCGCGAAAAATTGTCCAGTCCTTTCAACAGCCCGCACCCGCCTGCGCCGAAGCGGAAAGCCTTTCGCCCCGCGAAGCTGAAGTGTTGGATCTCCTGGCCAAGGGTTTTCTCTACAAGGAAATCGCCGACCAGATGAAAGTCAGCTACGCGACGGTCCACACGCACATCCGCCATATTTACGAGAAGCTGCACGTTCGCTCCCGCACCGAAGCCGTCGCCAAGCACCTGGGCCAATCCCGCTCCCGCCGCGAACTCGCCCGCTCTGCCTGAGCATTTACGGGCATGGCAGGGCGCGCCACTCATCAGTGCCGTCAACTCTCACCAAAAAAGTGCGCACCAGCCACAAAAAGCGGTTCAAATCGTTAAGGATGTGAAAGGGAAGAAATGAAATCCAAACTGCCCCGTGCCGAAGCCTATCAAGGTCAAATCAGGCTCCTTCAACAAAAAATAAAACAAGGGGAATGTCATCCTTCATGGGGAAAGAGAGTAATAAAACAGTTTGAAAAGATGATTTCCAAAAAGGAAAAATCTATAGCAAAGCGGAGGAAGTGATTTCAAATTAGGACCACTACCAAAAAAAGCGGTAGTGGGGTCATTTGAAATAGGGCATCGGCCTAATCTGAATCCAACTCCCTCAAAACCCTCTCCGTGACTATTTTCTTTTTCAATTGCGGATTAAGAAGAATTGCTTCAGCGCGGGCACATGCGCTGTCGGTGTCGGCCATCTTACAGTGGATTTGATATAGCTCATCATCCTCCACAAACTCACGTTTCTTGGGTGTATAGCCTTTCCAATAACGGTCCATGTATTCTTTAAAGGGCATTTTCATTTTATACCTTTTCGTTTCTTGGCATCTGCCACAATCGAAGCACGAACGGCGGTGATCGGTGACACCACGGGCGGTATTT
>DASZPR010000418.1:0-6472 GCA_035550235.1 Verrucomicrobiia bacterium
GACGAACAGTTTCGCGAAATCGGTTCACTCGCAGCTCGATTGTGTGGATTGCCATGACGGCATCAAGGATTTGGTGCATCCCAGCAAATTGCCGCCGCCGAATTGCGCGAGTTGCCATGAAAAAGAAGGCAAGCAATACGCGACGAGCATTCACGGCGTGAGCCATGAATTGGGCGCGTCGGGCGCGGCGAACTGCTGGGATTGCCACGGCGCGCATGACATCGTGCCGGTAAAACACGCGGACTCGCCGGTGTTCAAGCTCAACCTGCCGCAGACGTGCGCGAAGTGCCACAGCAACCCGGGCCTCTCCAAGGAATACGAGATGAAATTTCCGCAGGCGGCCTCGCAATACATGGAGAGCATCCATGGGCGCGCGCTGCTGAAGATGGGATTGATCGTGGCGCCGTCCTGCAACGATTGCCACGGCGTGCATGACATCAAGCGCGGCGTGGATCGCGATTCGCCCATCAACCACGCCAACGTGGCCAGCACGTGCGGCAAGTGCCATGTGGGGGTTGAGGAGATTTACAACAAGAGCGTTCACGGGCAATTGCTGGCGAAGGGTGACAAGCGCGGGCCGGTTTGCACCGATTGCCATACGGCGCACGAGGTGGAGACGCCGCAGGACGGGCATTTCAAAATGATCAGCGATCAGCGCTGCGGGAAATGCCACGAAGATCGACTGGAGCATTACCGCGATACTTATCACGGCAAAGCCATGGCGCTCGGCAAACCGAACGTCGCCTCGGATGTGGCGGCCTGCTACGACTGCCACGGGCATCACGATGTGTTGCCGCCATCCAATCCGGAATCGCATCTCTACAAAACGAACATCGTGGCGACGTGCGCGAAATGTCACCAGGGCGTGACGGTGGGTTTCACGCAATACCAGCCGCACGCCAACCCGATGGACAAACAGAATTATCCCTTATTGCACATTGTATTCCTGAGCATGACGGGGCTGCTGATCGGGGTGTTTACGTTTTTCGGACTGCACACGGTCATCTGGCTTTTCCGGGCGGTTTATTTATATCTGCACGATACCAAAAAATTCCGCGAAGCGAAGACCCAGACGCAGACTGATGATGAATGGTTCACGCGGTTTGTGCCGTTTGAACGGTTCCTGCATTTCCTGGTGGTGTCGAGTTTCCTGCTCCTCACGATCACCGGCATGCCGTTGAAATTCTATTACACGGACTGGGCCAAAACGATTTTTAGAATTTTCGGCGGAGCACAAACGGCGCGCACGCTGCATCGTTTTGGCGCGATGGTGACGTTCCTGTATTTCGGCCTGCACGTGTGCTCGCTCATCGGCAAGGCGTGGAAGGGGCGGAAATCGGTGCGCGATCCGGAGACGGGGAAATTCAAGGTGCGGCGGTTGTGGGCGACTTTGTTCGGGCCGGATTCAATGGTGCCCACGTGGAAGGACTGGAAGGATTTTGTGGCGCACAACAAGTGGTTCTTCGGCAAAGGCGAGAAGCCGGAATTTGATCGCTGGACGTATTGGGAGAAATTCGATTATTTCGCGGTGTTCTGGGGCGTGCTGATCATTGGGTCATCGGGATTGCTGATGTGGTTCCCGGAATTTTTCACGCGCTTCCTGCCGGGTTGGGTGCTCAACATCGCGTTGGTGATTCATTCGGATGAAGCGCTGCTCGCTGCGGGTTTCATCTTCTCGATCCACTTTTTCAATACGCATTTCCGCATCGAAAAATTCCCGATGGACACGGTGATTTTCTCCGGGCGCGTGTCAAAAACAGAGATGCTGCATGAACGCAAGCGCTGGTACGACCGTCTGGTCGCGTCGGGCAAGCTGGATCAACACCGCATCAAGGATGAATGGGAAAGTTGGAAAGGCATCGCGCGGTCGTTCGGCTATTTCTTCTTCGGGCTCGGCGTGCTGCTGTTGCTGCTGATCATTTACGCGATGGCGACGCGATTGGTGCATTGACCGGCGGATTCTCGTCGGGCGCGATAAACAGCGCGCACGGCGGGGTCTCTTGGTTCAACACGTCGAGAAAACGAGCTTTATCCGGTTGGAGCGCTTCCCGCTGGTAATGTGCACCCAGGGCCACGGCGCAGAGAGGGGAATTCGTGGGGACAATTATGGAGGAGAACCAGTGGTTTTGAATCAACTCCTCAATGCCACCTTTGATCATGCCGCGCGCCTTGGCATCGTCGTAAAAAATTGGATCCGGGTTGATAGCGGGATAACGATTGTCGGTGGCATGCCAGGGCAATGAGTAGATTTCGTCCCAGATATAAAGTGGTTTTTTCAAGGTCTTCAAAAAAGCGGCAAACGATTCTTTGCGGGCGAGATCGGCATCGGTTAAACGGGTGAAAGGTCCCATGCGGTTGAGCACAAGCTGGGCGGCGGGCCACGCACACATGGACAACAGGACCAGACAGACGGCAGCCCGGAATCGGCGCGCCGGGATTGCGGGCAGGAGGGTTGCGAGACGGAGGACGAGGACGAAAGCCAAAATGTTTGCCGCGACAAAGATTTCAAACATTTGGTTGAGATTGGAACCCTTTTTTGCCAGGGCGACGAGCGAGAGGGCGCTGCCAGACAGGACGATGATTCCCAGCGCAATGATTGGCGCCAGCGGAGTGCCCGGCCGCATTTGGTCCCAGACGAATGTTTTGAAACGCAGCGTCTTTTCGTTCGCCTTCCGGCTTAAATACCACGGCAAGGTGATGGCGAAGGTCCAGGGGAAGAGCCACTCGCACGCTCCTGGCAGAAACATGTGGAGGCAATGGGACAGAGTCAGGCCGTTCGCGGAGGGAGCGACGAGAATATTGAATCGATATTCCGCCGAGCCGAGCGCCAGGACCAGGCCGGTGGGAATCGCAAAGACAATGGACAAAATGACGGCGGCTTTCAGTTTCCGGCTGGCCAGCAGATAAACTCCCGCGCCAAAGATGCAGGCCACGTCTGCCTGCTTGATGCACCAGACCGCGGACCACAGCAGACTGGCGGCGCAAATCCATTTGATGTTGCCGGCGGCGGTGTATCGCAAGAAGCAATACAGCGCCACCATGGAGACCGCCACCGCGAGCATGTCCGGCCTGAGCGAGATGTCAAAGTAGCCGGGAAAACAGGAGTTCAACCACACGCAAAAGGAAAAGATGTAAATGGCGGCGGCGAGGGCGCGGCTTTTTGATTCGCGCAAAAAGAAGAACAACAAACGGCTTTGAATCAAGGCGCCCATCAGGGCGAACACGAGGGTCAGATACCGCCCCTGCAACATTAACTCGGGGCCATGAGCGCCGAGCAGGTTGAGGATGCTCGCGTAGAGGCGATAAAAACCAAAATTGTAAATTGTAAACTGGTAAAATTCCTTGTTGGGCCAGGCGTAGAGCGGATGGCCTTCCTGCACTTTCCAAAGGCTATAGACGCACTGAGTTTCGCCACCGGTTGTGTCATTGTACGCGTAGCCGTGATTGATCGCGCGCAATTGAATGATCAGGATCGTCAATAGGAGAATCGCGAGCAGCCCGCTTGCGAAGATCATCAGTTTCGTCGTCGCGCTGAGGGAACTTTGCCGCTCCATTCCGCTGCGTGGCCCGCAAGAAAACATGCGGGTTTCTATCGGTCGCAGCGGGCGGGTGCAAGAGAAATGTGGTTTTCAAAAGGCTTGGACTAAGACACTTAAGAAAACGCCGGAGGACGATTCCGTGGGCGCCGTCTGAATTATTCCCGGAATTAAAAGCGCCGAATCTATTCCTTGCTCCAGCTTCTGCGGTACTTTCCGGTCGACGGGGCCAAAATAAGCAAAATAAATGGCAATGCAGGTTGGGCGTTTCGGACAGTTTCTTTGATGCTCTTTGAGCATGGGCATCAAACGCAAACTCACGGTCCTGCCAGTCGTTTCAATCGGCGCTTTCCTGGGACTGGCAGCGGTCGCCGCTCCGGCTTTAAAAAATAGTTTTTGCCTCGATTGCCATGCGGACAAAAGCTTGTCGATGACCAATGCCGCGGGGAAGGAAATCTCGTTGTTTGTGGATAAAGCGCAATTGGCCGCGTCCACGCACGGGACCAACACCTGCGTCAGTTGCCATAGCGACGCGACGATGAAGCATCCCGATGATCATAAAGTTTTGCAGCCGGTGAATTGTTCGGTTTGCCATGAGAAGCCGGTCAAATTGGAAGAAACGACTGCGCATGCCGTTAAGAAAAAGGAATGAAATTGGAACCGCGAACCACGCGAAATACGCTGATAAAGACCAGATTTCGAATTTGGCGTGGTTGGCGTGGTTCGCGGTTCTTTTCCTCCCCGCAAAAAATGCAAAGTAATCGCCAAGCGACGTAGAGAGGTTCGCGCCCATGAGCGGATGCTTGAGGGGTATGGCTGGCAGAAGGATATTTTTACCGGCGTTGCTTCTGAGCTTTTTGGCGTTCAATGTCTCCGCCGCTTTGAAGAACAGCGATTGTCTTGATTGCCATTCGGATAACACGCTTTACAAAACCAACTCCGCCGGCAAAGCGATTTCACTGTTTGTAGACCAGGCGAAGCTGGCGGCTTCCGCGCACGGCACCAATGCCTGCATCAGTTGCCATGCGGACGTGACGCTAAAGCATCCGGATGACAACAAGCTGCTTCAGGCGGTGAATTGCGCAACGTGTCATCAGAGGCAAACGGACAGTTACGGCGCGAGCGTTCACGGGCTGGCCCACAAATCCGGGCAGGCGGATGCCGCGACGTGCCAGGATTGCCATGATTCCCACGAAGTGCTGCCATCGAGCTCGCCGGCGTCGCCGCTTTATTTCACGAAGCAATCGGAGACCTGCGGCGCGTGTCATCCCAAGGAAGCGCAGGATGTGGAGGCAAGTGTGCACGGCAAAGCCGTCGCGGCCGGGAAACGCGATGCGCCGACCTGCACTGATTGCCATTCCGAGCACAAGATCGAGGGGTTGAAGACGGCGTCGAACCTGAAGATTTCCGAAGAAGTGTGCAGTCGCTGCCATGCCTCGGAGCGGCTCAACACGAAATACAATTTGCCGACTGATCGGGTGAAAACTTTCTTCGACAGTTATCACGGGCTGGCGGCGCAATACGGTTCGACGCTTGCGGCCAACTGCGGCAGTTGTCACGGGTATCATAAAATCCTGCCCTCTTCGGACCCCGGTTCCACCATTAACAAGGCGCACTTGGTCCAGACGTGCGGGAAATGCCATCCGGGCGCGAATGAGAAATTCGCGTTTGGCAAGATTCACGTGGATACAGCGGCGGCGCAAAGCCCGACGGATTTTGCGAGCACGGTGAATTGGTGGGTGCGGCGGATTTACCTGGCGCTGATTTTTGTCACCATCGGAGGGATGCTCTTTCACAACGGCTTATTGTTTTACAAAAAAGTTTCGGCACATTTGCGCGCGAGCGGGCGGCCGGTGTTGCGGATGAGCCTGGCGCAACGCTGGCAACACGCGGTGCTGGCGACGAGTTTCATCGTGCTGGCGATCACCGGGTTCGCCTTGAAGTTCCCGGATTCGTGGCTCGCGCGCGCGATGGGTTCCAGCGAACCATTCCGCCGATGGACACATCGGGTTGCGGGTGTGGTGCTGTTGCTGGCCGGGGTTTATCATTTGATTTACCTCATGGCTTCCAAAGAAGGACGGCAGTTGGTGAAGGATTTGTTCCCGGTGAAAAAAGATCTCGCGGATGTCTGGGCGGCGGTGCGGTATCTCACGGGCATGAGCAAACAGAAGCCGAAGATTGGCCGTTTCGGTTACGCGGAGAAAATGGAGTATTGGGCAGTGGTCTGGGGAACGATCATCATGGGCGCGACGGGCCTGGCGATCTGGTTCAAGATGGATGTCACGCATTTCCTGCCGCGCTGGCTGGTGGATGTGGCATTGACGATTCATTATTACGAGGCGGTACTGGCGTGCCTGGCGATCGTGGTCTGGCATTTCTACCACGTCATTTTTGATCCGGACGTTTACCCGCTGAATCTCGCGTGCTGGGATGGGAAAGTCTCGGAGCATTGGCAGGAAGAGGAGCATCCGTTGGATACCAATGCACTGAAAGATGCGGACGCGACGAAGAGCGAGAGTAAAGAGGCCGCGTTGATTTAAGCTGAAACGCTGCAGTTGTTTTTTGGGGAGCGCGCCCGCCTCGGGCGCAGTGAGTCGCGCCCTCGCGGCTCACGCAAGCGCTCGAAATGGAATTACCGTTTGTTATCTCCGCACGACTTCTTGTTCGATGCGGGGCGCACCGAACTGCGCCCGAGGCGGGCGCGCTCCCCTTTTCTTAACCACATCGTCACGACTTAAAATGTCTGTCAGTTGTGAGCGACCGCGTGGCTGTGGGCAGTATCAGGAGTGGTCAACATGGTTTGCGCAATGATTCGCGCGGCTGTCGTGTGGCCGATTTCCAGGGTGTTCAGGGTGAGATGATAGAGTGAGGCATCGTCGATATCGCGGTGGAAATATCGTTTCACGTAGCGACGGCGTCCTTCGTCTTCCTGGTCC
>DASZPR010000419.1:0-3879 GCA_035550235.1 Verrucomicrobiia bacterium
TCCGCGCTTTTGCGAAACGCAATTTCGCGTGTCGGAATTTTAGCGCTCCTGTTCGGCTGCGTCGTTTTATTGCGCCGTGACGCCGAATTCAAACTTCAAGTGTTGCTGCAAGTGGCGATCATGGCCTTGCTGTGGTTGGATGTGTTTACCCATACACCCACGTTGAGCCCCACCGCGCCGCGCGCAGTTTGGAAACCCAATCTTGTCCGCGAAACGCTGGGAATGAAGGACCTCACCGCCGGAACCTCGCGCGCCATCCAAAGCAAGGATTCCCTCTGGAAAATGGTTTCGCTCGGCTCCACGGACCCCGCGCAAGACGCATATATGCGCCGCTTTTCGCTCTCGATGAATTTGAATCTCTTGGACGACATTCCCAAGTTCGACGGGTTTTATTCGATGGATTTGAAAGAACATCTCGACATATTCAAGCGGGTTTTCTTTCGCACAAATGACGCGCCCAAACTCCTGAATTTTCTCGGCGTTTCTTACACGAGCAATCCGACCAATATTTTTGATTGGGTCGCCTGCAAAGGTTTTCAGCCGCTGGTCACAATTGGCCAATCGCCGGCATTTGTCAGCGATGAAGAGGCGCTGCAATCGATCTTCAGCGACAGCTTTGAACCAGTCCACACGGTGTATCTGCCTTTCGAAGCGAAAGACCAGGTTCACGCAACCGCGAGCGAAAACGCAAAAATCATCTCAACCCAATTTTCCCCTCAACGCCTGGAAATCCAGGCAGAAACAGAGCGACCATCGATGGTCGTTATCGCGCAAACATTTTATCACCCCTGGCGCGCCTTTGTGGATGGGCAACCCACTCAATTGTGGCGCGCGAATTATGCGTTTCAAGCGCTTGAAATTCCCGCCGGCCGGCACGAGGTGAAATTAATCTATAAAGATTCGATGTTTCTCGTCGGAACGGTGGTTTCGGCTCTCTCCGCCGCAATTTGTATCGTGCTTTGGCTTTGGTTCCGGATGAAGCCTCAGGAGGTCAATGCGTAATGGAAGCAATTCGTTGTTTTCTTCCGTGTCGCTTCGTGGCCAAATAAGATTCAGAATTTGATGCCCAAACAAACCAAATCACAATGGGACTTCGGCGGCGATTTGTTTCCCATGGAAACGGCCAATCCGTCGCGTCCCCCCGCAACCGCCTCTTCGGCGACTCCAGCCGAGCCTGCTCGCAAAATTTTGTCCGTGTCGGAGCTCACGTCGCAGGTCAGGCGTTTGCTTGAGAATCAGGTGGGCACGATTTGGGTCACCGGCGAAGTCACCAATTTGCGCGCCCAGAGTTCCGGCCACATGTATTTCACATTGAAGGACGCGGGCTCGCAATTGAGTTGCGTGCTGTTTCGCGCCGAAATGGTGGCGCATCGCGAACTCCTCGAAGACGGCCAAAAAGTTCTGCTCCAAGGCGATGTCACCGTCTACGAAGCGCGCGGGCAATATCAACTCATCGTGCGCGCGGTGGAATTGCAAGGCGTCGGCGCCCTGCAAATCGCCTTCGAGAAACTCAAGCAAAAGCTCGCGGCGGAGGGATTGTTCGCTCAGGAGCGAAAACGAGAGCTGCCGCGGTTCCCCCAGCGCATCGGCTTGGTCACCTCGCCAACGGGTGCCGCGATTCGTGATGTTTTGCACGTCATTCGCCGACGCAATCCGAGCCTCCAAATCGTGCTCGCGCCAGCCCGCGTCCAAGGCGAGGGCGCCGCCCGCGAAATCGCCAGTGCGATCCGCACGCTAAACGATTTCAACTCCACCCTCGACTCTCGACTCTCGACCCTTGACCTTGACCTGATTCTCATCACTCGCGGCGGTGGCAGCCTGGAGGATTTATGGGCGTTCAATGAAGAAATCGTCGCGCGCGCCATCTTTGAATCCACATTGCCCGTCGTATCCGCCGTCGGCCATGAGATTGATTTCACCATCAGTGATTTCGTGGCAGATCTGCGCGCTGCGACACCCAGCGCCGCCGCGGAAATCATCACGGAAGGCGTCTTCTCCAGTTGCGAGTTTGTGGGCGAGGCCGCTGACCGAATGCGCCAATTGATCGGCCAGCAGTTGGAAGGCAAAGCGGATGACCTCAATCAATTGACCCACCGCCTGTCCCGCCTGCATCCGCGCCGCCGCATCGATGATTGGTTGCAGCGACTGGATGATTTGCACGTCGGCATGCTCCGTTGCACCAGGCACGGCGTGCGACAACAACTCGCTGCGTTTCAAAATCTCTCCGACCGCCTTTCGCGCGTGCGGCCCGCGCAATTGCTAAAGCAACAACGAGAATTGCTGGAACAGGAGAGCGCCCGCCTCGCCGAGCAAATGAAACATCAATTACGCGAGCGTCGCACTCGGGCGGAAGGTTTGGAGGCGCGCTTGCGTTTGCTCAGCCCGCAACAAGTGCTGTCGCGCGGCTATTCCATCACCACGGATGCAGAAACCGGAAAAGTTCTGCGCGATGCAGCGAAAGTTAAGTCGGGACAACGGCTAAAGACACGATTGCAAAAGGGCGAAGTCGTCAGCAAGGTCGAGAAGCAAACGTGAGGCTGCACATCATTCAGAAATATGAAAACCATCTGGGCGTTTCTTGCATTGATTCTAACGGTCTCCGTATCACTTGCTCAAAATGACGACAAAGCGCCGAAACTTCTGGGCATCGCGGATGGATTTGGGATGAAGTTCGCCATTATTCAGGCTCAACTAACTGGTAGGAGTGAACCTGTTCAATATTATCTTGGAGAAGGACAAGAGTTGGGTGAATTGGGGATAGTCAAAATTGATCCGGCAAAGGGCGTCGTGAATTTAAAGGCTGTTGGAAAAGACACTTCACTCGCATTTGATGGCCCAACGGAAACGCAACCGACGGATACGTCTGAACCGCCTGTGATACGCTTTCGTTCGGTCAATCTGATTGCCGCAATCCGAATGTATGCCGATTTCAAAGGCAAAACAGTGCTGCAGCATCCTCGAGTGCCGAAAACCACGTTTTCCCTGACGAGCCGTGCCCGAACCAAAGAGGAGGCGGCAGAGGCTTTTGAGGTGATGTTCAGAGAGCAGAAAATAGCCACCATTCCTGACGGAGAGCATTTCGTGATGGTGGTTCCATTTGCGTTGACGAACCTCGTTACTCCGAAAGCGCCTGCGTTCGCGATTACCAATTCGTTGGTTCCAGCCGTTATTCCAGCGAGGTCGATAAACATCTTCGGCTCTACGATCGCGCCGATAGTTCAAATTTATGCGGATTTTCTCGGAAAAAAGATCACTGATTTTCCCGCCGTAATGAATCAGAAAGAATTCCCATGCTGCGCCACGGTTTCATTTCTTCAGTCTTGTCCATTGTAAAAACAAGAGCTTTGTTTTGCGATGGAAAGCCTGTTGGCTTGGAATAACATGCGGCTAGTGCCGGATGGTGACAAAAATTTGAGACTGGAGCCAATCCACAAATGATCTTAAAGGAGTTGGGTGCGGCTCTATCACGGCGCCGCAATCGCCCGGTAAAATCCCTGCGGGAAATTGTTCGCGTTGGAATTGGTGAAGGTGAAAGGAGCGGCGTTGGTAAAGAGAGACACCCAATTGCTCCCGCTCAGGTTCGTAGAAACTTGAATCACGTAATTCGAACCCACCGTGCCGGTTACCGTAAAAAAGAAATTGTTCGCGGTGAAAGCAGCAACGCCAAGCGTGGCTGGCCCGGCAGGGACACTCGGGGGATTCGCAGGCGACGCTGAGTTGCGCGGGGAGGGTGGGGAGAGTGTCGTGAAGTCGTTCGTGTTGTCATTGGCGTCCGTGAATCCACCATTCTGCCGCAGAATGGAAGTTGTATTGTTGCCGGAAGGCGCACCCGCCGCTGGCCCGCTTCCTTCATAGGCGTTCGCCGTTCCGAATCCCACA
>DASZPR010000420.1:0-3960 GCA_035550235.1 Verrucomicrobiia bacterium
CTGTCCGCGCTCGTCGCCTCGCTGTTGCCCGCCGATTTGCTGATCATTCTCACCACCGTCGACGGCGTTATCGAAAATTTCGGCAAGGCCGATCCCAAAACCATTTCCGTCATCGAACACATCGACGGCGCGATTGAAAAAATGGCCGGCGGCACCGACAGCGCCACCGCTGTCGGCGGCATGAAATCAAAAATCGAAGCCGCAAAAATCGTCGTCCGCTCCGGCATCCCGCTCGTGATCGCCTCCGGCAAAAAGAAGAACATGATGGCCCGCGTCATCGCCGGTGAAGACGAAGGCACACTGTTCGTTCCCCAGTCGACTAAATTGCAGGGCCGCAAGCGCTGGATCGCGTTTTTCCATCACGCCAAAGGCGCGTTATTCGTGGATGAGGGCGCGAAACAAGCTCTGCGCGAGAAAGGCAAAAGCCTGCTTCCGCCCGGCATCGCGCGTTGCGAAGGAAACTTCGCCGCCGAAGACGTCGTGCGCATCTGCGACCTGAACGGCACCGAATTCGCCCGCGGCATCGCCGCCTTCAGTTCCAGCGAGATCAGCGCGCGTACGCTGCAGCGGGTCGAAGTGGTGCACCGGGATAATTTGGTGATTTTGTGAACAGAAATTTTAACGCAAAGACGCAAGGACCCAAAGTCGCTATATCGGAAAAGAAAATGGCGTCGCGCCTTTGCTTCTTGGCGCCTTTGCGTTTATTCGCTTGAAAAAGAAAATTGCAATCGACGACCTCTTGCGGGTCATGGCCAAGCTCCGCTCACCCAAAGGCTGCCCCTGGGACCGCGAGCAGGACCACATGACCCTCCGCTGGCACGCCGTCGAGGAAGTCTATGAATTGCTGGACGCCATCGAATCCCGCGACGACCACGAACTCGAAGAGGAACTCGGCGATTTGCTCCTCCAGGTCGTCTTCCATTGCCAGCTCGCGAAGGAACGCGGCGCATTTAATTTCGAGAAAGTCGCGCGCCGCATCACCGAAAAATTAATCCGCCGCCACCCGCACGTTTTTGGAACGACCAAGGTCAAGGACGTCGATGAAGTCTGGGCCAACTGGGAAAAAATCAAGCGCGCGGAAAAACACGGCACCAAACACGCGCGTGCTTCGGCGTTGGACGGCATCCCGAAACATCTGCCTGCGTTGTTACGTGCGGAAAAATTGGTGAAGAAAGCCCGCAAGGCTAAAGTCCTGACCGATGCCGACCGCGCTAAGGGCAAGCTCACGAAAAAAGAAGTGTCGGGAATATTGTTCTCCCTCGCGAAATTTGCCCAGGAACAAGGCTGGTCCGCGGAGGATTTGTTGCTTGCTGAAATCAAGCAGCGTGAACGCGACTTTCGGAAAAGAGAAAAGTCTAATTCCTGAGGGCTCAATTGTGCCTGTCGAACTAAAACTGTACGGTCATTGCAGCCGTTAATTTCCGCGGTGGCAATTTCCGCGGATTCCATTACGTTGTTCCAACAATTTTATGACCGATCCTCGTTATTCCAAACTGGCGAAGCTGCTCATCGAATATTCCACCGAGTTGAAAAAAGGCGACCGCATCCTGCTCGACATGATCGATGTCCCGGACGAGATGACCATCGAACTCATTCGCGCCGCTCGAAAGCGAGGCGCGGTGCCGTTCGTCGAAACCCGCCACACGCGTGTTGGTCGTGAAATGTTGCGCGGCATCGATGAAAAACAGGCCGCCACTGTGCGCGACATGGAATTGTTCCGCATGAAAAAGATGCAGGCTTACATCGCCATTCGCGGCAGCGAAAACGCCAGCGAAAATTCCGACGTGCCGAGCGACCGCATGTCGATGTATTCGCGCGTGATCCGGCCCGTATTGAATTATCGCGTCAACAAAACCCGCTGGTGCGTGTTGCGTTGGCCCACGCCGAGCATGGCGCAGGCCGCCGGCATGAGCACTGAGGCCTTTGAGAATTTATATTTCGATGTCTGCACGATGAATTACGCGAAGATGGCTAAAGCCATGGTGCCTTTGGAAAAGCGCATGCAACGCGCCGACCGCGTGCATCTCAAATCGCCCGGCACCGACCTGAAATTCAGCATCAAAAACATCGGCGCCAAAATGTGCAAAGGCGATCGCAACATTCCCGATGGCGAAGTGTTCTCGTGCCCGGTCAAGGATTCGGTGAACGGCACCATTCAGTTCAACACGCCCACGTTGTATTCCGGCACCAAGTTTGAAAACGTCCGCCTCGAATTCAAGGACGGCAAAATCATCAACGCCTCCGCGAACAACACCAAGCGCCTGAATGAAATTCTCGATACCGACGCCGGTGCGCGTTACATCGGCGAATTTTCGCTCGGCTTCAATCCCTACATCCTCAGCCCGATGTGCGACATTTTGTTCGACGAAAAAATCGCCGGTTCCTTGCACTTCACACCCGGCCAGGCCTACGAGGAATGCGATAATGGCAACCGCTCGGCGGTGCATTGGGACATGGTATTGATTCAGCGGCCCGAATGGGGCGGTGGCGAGATCTGGTTCGACAATGAATTGATTCGCAAAAACGGCGTATTTCTCCCGAAAGATTTGAAACCGCTCAACCCGGCGAATTTAAAATAATGTAGGAGCCGACGTGAGGAGGCTCTGATTTATTTTTCGTTCCGTGATGGCGCGTACGGAGTGACGCGCCCTACCAGTCGGAGCCACATCAGCGTTTTGAACAGGCTCTGAGTCGTGAAGTTCATTTGAAACCGAAGATGTCCCAAAGTTTCCCCCTCTCCCCGGTGGAGAGGGCCAGCGTAGATAAAGAAAATTCAGAGCCTCCTCGCGTCGGCTCCTACGTGGAACAAGCTTACCGCTCCTCTTTCAGAATCTGCAGGAACTGCTTCATCGCCGGTGAGAGAACCTTGTTCTTCTTGTAAAGCGCGGCCAGCGGACGGAAAAAGTCCCCATCATCAATCGTCACCGCCACCAGCGTTTGTTTCGCGACTTCCTGGTTGATGGTGCTCATCGGCACAATCGAAATGCCCGCGTCAATTTCCACCGCGCGCTTGACGGTTTCAATATTGTCGAACTCCATCACCGTCTGGATCTCCACGCCGTTCTCCTTCAAAATCTTGTCGATCGCTTTCCGCGTCGGAATGTCCGGCTCGAAGCCAATGAACTTCAGCCCGGAAATCTGCTTGAGCTTCATGCCCTTGGTTTTGGCGAGCGGATGCTGCGGATGGCAAATCATCACCAGCGGATCCTTGCGCAGCGGCACCACTTCCAATTTCGCATCGCGCTGCGGATACGCCACCAATCCCAGGTCCACCACGTTCCCGAGCACATCGTCATACACCTGGTTCGCCCGGCGATATTCCACGTGCACATGAACCGTGGGATGTTCCTTCAAAAAGCGTTTGATGTACGGCGGCAAATCATGGAGGCCGATGCTGTAAATCGTCGCCACGCGGATGGTTCCGGAGATGATGTCCTTGACCTCCTGCAACTTGCTGTGCAATGCATCGTAGGTCTGGATGATCTGCTTGCTGTAATCGTAGAGCAACTGGCCTTCCCGGGTGAGGCGAAATTTCTTTTTGCTGCGTTCGATCAGTAGGGATTTGAATTGCCGTTCCAGGGAGCTGATCTGCTGGCTGACGGCCGATTGCGTGACATTGTTGATCTGCGCGGCCTTGGTGAAGCTTTCAGTTTCGGCGAGGTCGCAAAAGACTTTGAGACTTTCTATTTGCATCTACACACACTGAATACGCAAATAAACTAATTCAGTCAACAGGCGTTGTCCCAGAATTAGTAAGCACCTGTTTTACCTTCACGAGCAATTCCTGGCTGGTAAACGGCTTTTGCAGGTAGGCGGACTCGTCCGCTTGCGCCGGCGGCGGCACATAACCGCTCGTGCACAGGATACGAATCGCCGGCGAAATTTTTCGCAAACGCTCCACCAATTCCCGCCCGCTCATCGCCGGCATCACCAAATCCGTGATCACCAAATCGATGTTCT
>DASZPR010000421.1:0-19845 GCA_035550235.1 Verrucomicrobiia bacterium
GATCCAAATCCCAAATTCCAAATCCAACGCCATCGCGGTTCCTTGAACCTTGGTCCTTTGAGCTTCTCTGCAGCTTGGATATTGGTGCTTGGCGCTTCACTTTTTCTCCTCTTTCATGGCGATGATAACCGCGCCGATCAATGCTGCGGTCAGCAGCAGGCCAACCACTTCGAGCGGCAGGACAAATTTGTTCATCAGCGCTTCGCCAATTTGGCGGACGGTGACATCAGGCTGAGTTGGCGCGGCAGCGATTTGAATGACGGAACTCTTCGCAATCGCAAAAACCAGAACGCCAAGCACAACAATGGTAACGACAATGCCCGCCAGCCAACCGGAAGACAAAACGGATTGTTGCGGCGGCTCACTGCTGCGCGTCAAAAGAATCGCGAACACAACCAAAATGGCGACTGCGCCCACATAAACCAGCACTTGGGTGAAGCCGACAAATTGCGCGCCCAATTGCAAATACGCCGCGGCAATTCCCGTGAACGCCAGCGCCAGCGCCAGCGCGCAATGCACCAGATTGCGCAGGCTCATCGCGGCCACGGCGGCGGCGATGGTCACGGCGGCAATTATGGCGAATACAATGTTCATTCAGCGAAGCGATACGTGCGCTTCTCCAGTTTCTTTCCTTCCATCAATCCTCGACCCAACAAAATATAAGAACTGGCGGCGATCGCGGCACCCACGAGCCAGCGTTGATATCCCGGCAGCATAAAGTGCCAAATGGCGGCGGAAATTATATTGATGAGCGCCATTGGCAACATGAATTTCCAGGCAAAGTTCATCAATTGATCCATTCGCAGGCGCGGCAGCGTGCCGCGAATCCAGATGAAAACGAAGATCAGCACGAGCAGTTTGGCGAAAAACCAGAGATACGATGGCACAAATTCCAGCGCGGCCAGCGGCGCGTGCCATCCGCCGAGGAATAGGGTGATGCCCAGTCCGCTGATGGCGAACATGCCCATGTATTCGCCAAGGAAAAATAGCGCGAACTTGAAACCGGAATATTCGATGTAATAACCGGCGATGATTTCCGATTCGCCTTCCGGCAAATCAAACGGCGAACGATTCGTCTCCGCCGTCGCCGCAATCATGAACAAAATAAACCCGGCAAATCCCCACGGCGTCAGCACGAACCAATTGGGCAGGCCAATTGCGTGATAACCGGCCTGTGCTTCCACGATTTTTGTGGTCGAAAGCGAGCCCACAATCATGACAACGGTGACGGCGGAAAGGATGAGCGGGATTTCGTACGAAATCATTTGCGCAATGGCCCGCATCGCGCCCAGCAGCGAATATTTGTTGCGGCTCGACCATCCGGCCATGAACACCGAGAGTTCCGTGGCCGCACCGACGGCGAAGAAAAACAACACGCCCGCATCAAAATCCACCAGCACCATGTTGCGACCAATCGGCAACACTGTGTAAACCAGAAATGCCGGCACGACCGCCGCCAGTGGCGCGAGAAAATGAATCACTTTATCCGCCGCGCGCGGCACCACGTCTTCCTTGATGAGCGCTTTGATGCCGTCCGCCGCCGGTTGCAGGAAACCGAAGGGGCCGACGCGATTCGGGCCGTAACGATTCTGAATGCGGCCCAGTCCCTTGCGTTCGAAAACCGTGGTCACGGCGAACAGTGATGCGAACACCCCAATCAGCGCCGCGATGGAAATAATAGCCGATACCACCGGCTGCCAGGCCACAGGCGCAAGCCCGCTGAGCAGGTGATTTATCGTGACAAATATTTGATCCAGGTCGTGGGCCATTTAAAGTTCGTTAGGCTTCCAGTCTGATTTTGAAAACACAATTCTATTTTGTCGCCGGCGGCGGTGTTGTCGGAGGCACCGCGGGCGCTGCAACCGCAGCTTTGGCTTTTGCCTCGGCGGCGGCTTTCGCCTTGGCTTCCGCATCCGCTTTTGCCTTCGCTTCAGCTTTGGCTTTTTCCGCCGCCAACCGGCCGTCCACCTCGTCGGCCTCGGTCGGATGGATGCGATGATAATGCGCATTGGACTTTGCCAACTGTTGTTTGTTCACCAGCAATCCGCCGAAACGGTCGCTGGTGCTCAGCTCAAATTCCGTATCCATCTTGATCGCGTCGAACGGGCAAACCTCCACGCAAATCTGGCAGCTCATGCAAACCGAAATATCGATGTCGAACGTCGCCGGGTACAACTGCGGTTTGCCGATGTAATCCGGCTTCTTATCCTTGCTCTTCTCGATGTAAATGCATTTTGGCGGGCATTCCTTCTCACAAATCTGGCACGCCACACAGCGCAAACCGGCCATGGGATCGTTGCCGTCGAAAACCAGAAACGGAAATTGCCGCACCGCCTCCTGCAAGGTCTGGCGTTCCTCGGGATATTGGATGGTCGTCAGCCGTTCCTCGGAAACGTAACTTCCGAGAAAATTCTTGGCCGTGACCGCCATGCCTTTGATGATGCCTTCGCCTAGCATTTTGAAAATTCGATGTTGGGTGTTGAATGTTGGATGTTGGATGTTGAAAAAAATCCCGGACCTCGGGAAACATCCAACAACGAACATCCAACATCCAACATCCAGTTGTTATTCATCGGTCAACCTCCCCCAACACAATATCCACGCTGCCGAGAATGATCACCACGTCGGCGACATTATGCCCGAGGCACATGTCTTCCAACACGGTAAGGTTGATGTAGCTCGGTGGACGCACGCGATACCGATACGGATTCGGTGAACCGTCGCTGATGAGATAAAAACCGAGTTCGCCCTTCGGCCCCTCGATGCGGCCATAAGCCTCGCCCGCCTTCGGACGAAAACCGCGCAGCTTGGCTTTGGGGTCCACAATCGGTCCGCCCGGAACGGACTTCAGCGCCTGTTGCAAAATAGCGACCGACTCGCGCATCTCCAGCACGCGCATCATGTAGCGGTCGTAAACATCGCCCCGCTCGCCGAGGGGAACGCGAAATTGGAAGCGATCGTAAATGCCGTATTTGTCCACTTTGCGAATATCGTAATTAACACCCGAAGCGCGCAGCAGCGGACCCGTGATACTGGCATTGACCACGAGTTCCCGCGGCAAAACTCCTATGCCCTGCGTGCGCGCCATGAGAATTTCGTTTTCGCTCAGCAGCTCCTGGAATTCGTCCAGGAAAGCGGGAAACTCGTCCACGACTTTTTGGACCTGTTCCATCCAACCGGCGGGCGCATCGCAACGGCAACCGCCGAAGCGCATGAAATTACACATCATCCGCGCGCCGCTGATCGCTTCGAATAAATCGAGGACCTTTTCGCGCTGTCGAAAGGCATACATGAGCGGCGTGCCCGACGCGCCCATGTCCTGCACAAGAAATCCGCACAAAGACGCGTGATTCTGCAGGCGCGTAAGTTCGGCAAGAATAACGCGCAAATATTCGGCGCGCTCGGGAACCTGGAGGCCCGCCAATTTCTCGACCGCGAGCGCATACGCCCAATTGTTCGTCATCGAACAAAAATAATCGAGCCGATCGGTGTAAGGCATCGAGCCGAGATACGTCGTGCCCTCGCCGATTTTTTCGTGATTGCGATGTAGGTAGCCGAAAACGGGCTTCAGTTTCACGACCTGCTCGCCATCGAGCACGATGTCCATGCGAAACACGCCGTGCGTCGACGGGTGCTGCGGCCCCATCGAAATCTCGAGCAATTCGCCTTCGACCGCGCCGGAATCACTCGTCTTCGGACGAATGGTGTAATTAGGAATGCCGGAACCTTCCGGAGCAGGAATCTGCGCCGGCAGTCTGGAGCCCGACAAATTGTTTTCGGCAGTCGTCACTTTAAATTTCTGGGACAGTCTTTCGAATCTCTTCGAGTTTGGCCAGTGTGCCGTGTTCACCGCACCATTTTTCAATGTACGGCCAATCTAATTTTCCCCGTTGTACCGTAAGCACGTTTCTGACGTCGGCCCGGTCTTTTTCGCGAAGCCAGCGAACCTTCATGACCACAACATCCTCAACTGTGGGGATAAATGTTTCCCGGCCTAATACTTTTACTGGCACCCTCCGCCGGAAACGCGCCTGGTCAAACCGGTCGCTGGACAATCGAAACAATTCCACCGTGAAAGGCGTCCCGGAAAAACGCATTTCCTGTTTGTAGGTTCCTGTATTGGCTTCGAATTTCAATTGTGGATCAATTTTAAAATCTTTTCCCAAATTTTCGTAAAACTCAGGCACAAAGTCTCCCTCGTGCTGCAATACGAAATCGGCGTCTTTCGTCGACCGCGGTATCCCGTAAACATTTGTCGAAAACGAACCTACGAGCATATAATTCATCCGGCTGACGTTCAACGCGTCAATCACGCGCAAGGTCACATCATCGATGGTCGTCACAAAGTCCCCATTTTCTTTCCCAGTTCGATTCTTTCGACGAGAATCCGCTGGCATTCCTGTTCGTTGACGCCTGGATTTTGATTGCGGATGCCCGCAAGCGTCACTTGGCACGCCCAGCGAAATAATTGCTCACCCAAAAGAAACTTTTCTTCCATTGGCATCTTCCGCGCATCCAAAACCTCTTCCCGATACAACTCGTCAATGAGCGGTTGAAATTCGCTTCTGAACTCCTCCGCGTGATACGTGAGGGCGGTTTCTTTCAGCTTTTCTGTGCTCATTTCTTCGCCTCCGCGGGATGATGCTGTTTGGACCTCGCGAGCACCTCATCGTGCGGCGTCGGTTCGTATTCGTAATCGTCCGGCTCGGTGTAATCCTTGCGCATCGGGAAATCCTTGAACCCGTCCCACATGAGAATGCGCCGCAAATCCGGATGGCCGTCGAAAATAATTCCGTAAAGATCAAAAATCTCGCGTTCCTGAAATTCCGCGCCTCGCCAGATTGGCGTGAGCGATGGCAAATGCGCCTTGTCGGTGCGATTCTCCGTGCGCAATCGCAGGATGAGCGGGCCGTGTTTCAGTTCCATCGAGTAAAGATGATAGACCGTTTCGAGGTAGCCGGGCCGCACCGTTTTCTTCACTTCCTCGACTTCCTTCTCCACGCCTTCGACGATTTTCTTGACCTTGATTTTTTCGCTCAACTCCAATTCCGGCCAATCCACACCCGTGACATTCGACGCGTAATCAAATCGCAACGCCGGGTCGTCGCGCAAATATTTCGCCACCGCCACACCGCTCGCGTTGTCCACCAGCAACGAATGCTGCGCGGACGGAGCGTCGTTCTTGACGATTTCCAGCTTCGCGCCGGGAATCGCCTGCTCAATCTGGGCTTTGATGGCTTCGAGAGTAAGCACGTTCAGCCTTGTCTTGGGAGAACCGGCGCACGCCACACCGCCGGATTATTCGGCGGTTGCAAATCGTGTTCGCCGAACTCCGGCACCGGAAATTCGCTGGGCTTGTCGACATTCAAATGCCGCGGGCGATCGGGACCGGTCAATTGCTGCTGATCAATCTTTCCCTGCAACGTCATGAACGCATGCAGCAACGCTTCGGGACGCGGCGGGCAGCCGGGAATGTGCACGTCCACCGGAATAAACCGGTCAATGCCCTTGAGCACGTTGTAACCCTGCTTGAACGGCCCCCCGGAAATCGCACACGCACCCATCGCAATGACGTACTTCGGCTCGGGCATCTGGTTGTAGAGCCGCACCACTTGCGGGGCCATTTTCTTGGTCACCGTGCCGGCCACAATCATCAGGTCCGCCTGCCGCGGCGAGGGACGGAACACTTCCGCGCCAAATCGCGCGAGGTCCCAGCGCGACATGGACGCCGCGATCATTTCAATGGCGCAACACGCGAGCCCGAACCCCAGCGGCCAGACGGAGTTTTTCCGCCCCCAATTGTACAAGTCCTCAATTGTGGTCGTGAAAACGCCCTGCTTCTGCAATTCGCTTCTTAGTCCTTCGTCCATTTAACGTAGGACAGGCATCCTGCCTGTCTCTGACTTAATTTTTTGTTTAAAATTCATCGCTTGTTCAATAATGAAGACAGGCGAGACGCTGCTTTACTTCCAGGTCAGCACGCCCTTCCGCCATGCCCAGACCAGGCCCGCTACCAGCATGAAAATAAAAATCATCATTTCAATGAAGGCAAACTTGCTCAACCCGGTAAATGCCACCGCGAACGGCAGCAGAAAAATGGTTTCCACGTCGAAGATCAGGAAGATGATGGCGTAGAGATAATATTCGGACTTGAACTGGATCCACGCATCGCCTTTGGATTCAAGGCCGCACTCGTAGATGGCGTTTTTGTCGTGCCCCGGTTTTTTAGGCGAGAACTTTTTTGCCCACAACCAGGCAAGCGCGAGGGGTGTGACCGCGAATCCGATCGCCGCTATCGCCAAAATAATGACTGGCAAATAATCAGACATACGTGTGATTTCACAAACTCGTCACGTGCGAACCGTACCAAGCGGAAAACTGAGAGTCAAGGAATGGGCAAGATTTGTGCGGACAAAGCCAATAGAGGTTCGGCGTGAAATTATTTCGAATCCGGCCGCTTCAGGCCCACGGATTGGGCGATGTCATCAAACTCTTCTTCGCTGACGTTTTCCAACTGCTTGCCCTTGGCCGCCAGTTTTTCATTGATCTTGATGACTTTCTCGGTCATCACCTCGTGCGTTTCCTGCGTGCCGCCCACCAAAGCGAAATTAGGTCCGGTGGTGACCCGTTTGTGCCCGTCCGAATCAAGGCCGAGCCCAAGGAGAATGGACTTACGCTGTGGTTTCTTCTTTTTGGCGTTCGCCATGACCTCACGGTACGGTCTCACGGAAACCCGGTCAAGAATGGTAATGCAAATGGGCTGGATTGGCCTCAATCATTTTGATACTTCACGTTCATGGCGGCAAAACCCAAACGGTCCACGCGCAAACGCTTCAAGGCACTTTTCCGCGTATATCGGGGCGATGAAATCGCGCTCGGCCCCGGCAAAGCGGAACTGTTGGCTCACATCGGCGAGACGGGTTCGATCTCCGAAGCCGCGCGCCGGATGGAAATGTCCTACAACCGTGCCTGGCTGCTCGTGCGGACCATGAACCGCTGTTTCAAGGAACCGCTGGTGCATTCCTCCCGCGGCGGCGATCAACACGGCGGCGCGCAATTGACTGAATTCGGCCAACAGGTTTTGAAGCTTTACCAGCAGCTCGAAACAAAGTTCGCCGCCGCCACTCGAAAGCCTCTACACGACATCTTATCGCGTCTGAAAGACTGAGTCCTGGGAGCGCCGGCGTCCCGCCCGCACCTGTTCCAAAGGAACAATCGACAGTACATCTCGTTATATTTGACAGAATATATCGGTTCTGCTGCAATCGCGGCTTGTGAAAACCAATCCGACACCGATCGCGCGCAACCATTTGCGCGCTTTCTCGCTCGTCGAATTGCTGGTCACGATTGCCATCATCGCGGTGATCGCGTCGCTTCTCCTGCCCGCCCTCTCGAGCGCAAAGAACAAAGCGCGCCAAACCGAATGCGTCGGAAATCTCCGCCAATGGGGTCTCGCGTTTCGTTTGTATGCCGACGACAACAGCGATTTTCTTCCGCGCCGCGGTCAGGGCGTTCAGACGCTCGCAAAAATTGATCGCCCCGAAGATTGGTTCAATGCCCTGCCCTTCTATTTCGGCCTGCAGCCATTTCAGTCAATGGTCTCAAACAATGCAGCGCCCTCCGCCCATTCCAAATCGGTTTTCATCTGCCCCGTGGCGGAAAATCCCGGCGCTACTTATTTCCTTCCCTACGGGATGAACATGAATCTTTGCCCGTGGAATCTGCCGTTACAAACCAAGTTCACCGAAGTGCTCCAACCGGATACCGTCGTCGCAATGGCTGACGCGCCCGGACCGTATGCCTCGACTTATCCCTCGGCGCAACCTTACAGCCTCGTCGCACGGCACGGTTCGAAGGTCAATTTGTTGTTCCTGGCAGGCCAGGTTCAATCCTTTGCCGGTTCCTATGTGGGTTGCAACATCGGCGATCCGAATCATTCGGATGTGCGCTGGCACACCGGCACCCCCAGCGATTCCACCGCCATCAATTATTAATTTCAACCATGCCCCGAACGGCCAAATTAAGTATCCGCGCAATTTTGATTCCCCTGCTCTTGGCACTTTCATGTTCGCGCCAGCCACAAGCCCCGGCCGATCCGCACGTCGTCCGTTGCGCGATCATTGGCGGCATGACAATGACGGGACTTTGGCCGGAGATCGCAAAACGATTTGAGAAGAAAACCGGCTACAAAGTCGAAGTCATTGCCACCGGCCCGCGTCCCATACTCGATGCCGCGATGCGCGCGGGAAAAGTCGATCTGCTGACCATGCATTCCGGGGACATCACGACCGACCTCGTGGCCGATGGTTACGGCGTCAACATGCGCCCATGGACGCGCAACGAATTGTGCATCGTCGGTCCGCCCGATGACCCCGCACACATTCGCGGCATGACCAACGGCGCGGAAGCCGTGAAAAAGATCGCTCAAACCAAATCGCACTTTGTGGATTTTCAAGGCATCGGCAGCCGCGAACTCACCCATACCCTCTGGGAACACTCGGGCCTCGAACCCAAAGGCGATTGGGTTCTCCGCGATGACACAGTCTCCAAGTTCAACATTTTGCAATTTGCGCGCACGAACGATGCCTACGTAGTCGTCGGCTACATTCCGGCGCGGCTGCAAAAGATGAGCGCGGGTGGCATGGAGATCCTCGTGAAAGGTGATCCGGTGATGCGCCGCCCGTTCATTGTGATGGAAACCAATCCTAAAAAGATCCCGGGCGTGAATAACGATGGCGCGCGTGAGCTCTCTGATTTTCTCCTTTCGCCCGCGGTGCAAAATTTCCTGCTCGAATTCGGAACGCAAACCAACGGCCCGGGCCCACTCTTTTTTCCGGTGGCCTCAGCCCAGGAATAAACCTCAATTCCTCACATGAAATTACTTTCAACGATTTTAACGCTGCTCCTCGGAACCGCCTGCGCACACGCCGCACTCTTCACCAACAACGTCTCAATCGATGCCTTTGTGCGCAGCAACGCACCCACCCTGAATTACGGCGCCGCGGGTTCATTGACGGTTTCTGGCACAACAGCGACTAACGGCCTCGGAACGGTCAATGGAATCGCTGATTCGTTCATCCGTTTTAACACCGCCGCGTTGGTGGCCAGCTTGAATTCACAATTCGGCCCCGGCAATTGGGTGATCAACGGCGTCGCCCTGCGCGTCGTCGAAGTCGGCTCGCCCAACAACAACATTTTCACGCGCGGGAAAGGCTCGTTTAACGCCTTCTGGATTTCCAACGATGCCTGGACCGAAGGCACCGGCATGCCCATGACGCCGACTTCGGACGGCATCGCCTATTCGGATGAACCGCCCCTCCTCACGAATACCGTGAGCCTCGGCACATTCACCAATGCCGCCGCGAACAGCACCAACTCCTATTCGTTTGCGTTGGCGCCGGCCCTCACTGACGACATCAGTGCCGGAGGCGAAGTGGGTCTCTACCTCACGGCTGCCAGCCCCGGAATCGGTTTCACGTTCAACTCTCAGAATTTCACCATGGCATCCCAAAAACCACTTGTGATTATTTCAGCCGTTCAGAAACCCGCCGCCATCAATATCAGCCAATCCGGAACCGACTTCATCATCTCGGCCACAAACGGCGCGGTTGGACAGACCTACACGCTTTTGACGAGCACTAATCTCTTTTCACCGCTCGACCAATGGACACCTGTCGCAACGAATCTCCTGGATACCGGCGGCGATTTCAGCATCACCAACCCGGGCACAACCGGCACAGCTATTCCTGCGGCTCAATTTTTCATTCTGCAAACGCACTGAACCGCACCAGCCTTTTTCAAGATATGAAATCTCGTTCAAAAATCTGCGCCCTCGCTGCGGCGCTGCTGTTCGCTGTGGCCGCAAACCTCACCGCTGCCGAAATAAATGTCTTCGCCGCCGCCAGCCTTACCGACTCGCTCAAAGAAATCGCCTCGGGCTACGAAAAACAAAGCGGCGATAAAATCGCCTTCAATTTCGGCGCTTCCAGTTTGCTCGAACGCCAAATCGAGGAAGGTGCGCCGGCGGATATTTTCTTCTCCGCCGACGAAGCGAAGATGGACAGACTCGCCGCCAAGGATCTCATCGACAAGGAAACCCGCAAGAGCCGGCTGTCCAATACGCTGGTGATTGTGACATCGGCTGACAGCAATCTGAAAATCACTTCTCCGGCAGACCTCGCCGGCAAGGACGTGCGGCGCATTGCGCTCGCCGACCCGAAAGCAGTTCCTGCCGGCGTTTACTCGCGGGAATTCCTGGAGCAACAAAACCTCTGGCCGCAAATCGAATCCAAAGTAGTACCCGTCGACAACGTCCGCGCCGCGCTCGCCGCCGTCGAATCCGGCAACATCGAAGTGGGCATGGTGTTCAAGACTGACGCCGCCATTTCCAAAAGAGTCAAAGTCGCGTATGAAGTACCCACCGCCATCGGCCCTAAAATTTCCTATCCCTTGGCTTTGACAAAAAATGCGAAGCAGATTGAATCCACCAAAAAATTTATGGAATATCTCGCCTCCGATGACGCCGCAAAGATTTTCACAAAATATGGATTCATCGTCCTCAAGTGACACGACTGGTGGGGCGCGTCAACCCGTGCGCGCCGCTGCCTGGCAAAATCCGGCGCGGGGACTGACGCGCCCCACCTTCTCGTTCCTATGACATCAGCGGAATGGCAACTCCTCTGGTTCACCGCCTGGGTTTCCGCGCTGAGCACGTTTTTGATCCTGCCTTTCGGCCTCGCCACCGCCTGGCTGCTGGCACGACGCGATTGGCCCGGCAAATCCCTCGTCGAAACGCTCGTCTCGCTGCCGCTCGTGATGCCGCCGGTCGCCACGGGTTTAATCCTGCTGAAAATTCTCGGCGAACGCGGCGCGGTCGGCGGATTTTTCTACCGGCACTTCAACACCGACATCGCGTTCACTTGGCGCGGCGTTTTGATTGCGCTCGCGATAATGTCCTTTCCCCTGTTGGTGCGGTCAACGCGCGTCGCCTTCGAGCAAGTCAACCCGCGCCTCGAGCAAATCGCCCGCACACTCGGCGCGAGCAATCCGCGCGTGTTCTGGACCATCACACTTCCCCTCGCCTCGCACGGCGTTATTGGCGGAATGCTGCTCGCCTTCGCCCGCGCGCTCGGTGAATTCGGCGCGACCATCATGGTGGCCGGTTACATCAGCGGCAAAACCGCCACGCTTTCCACCGAGATTTATCACTCGTTCAACAACGGCGAAGATTCGCACGCCTACCGTTTGCTCGGAATGTCCGTGGCACTCGCGTTCATCGCCGTTTGGAGCAGCGAATGGTTCATGCGCCGAAAGAAAACCGCGAAATGAAGTTGTTGCTCAAAAACATCTCACTGCCGCTCGCGGAATTTCCATTAGTCATCGATGTGGAAATTCAAAATCAGGTCACGGCTGTATTCGGGCCATCCGGCGCGGGCAAAACGTCGTTGCTCGATCTGATCGCCGGCCTCCGGCATCCGAAATCCGCTTTCATCCAACTCGGCGATCGTCTCCTGACCGATACCGCCACACGAATCCATGTCCCCACGCGCCATCGGCAAATCGGCTATGTGCCGCAGGACCTGGCGCTCTTCCCACATCTTTCAGTGCGGCAAAATTTAATGTATGGCGCAAAGGAGAACCGAACCGCCGCAAATTCACTTTTCAGCTACAACCACGTCACGGATATTTTGGAAATTCAACCGCTCACCGACCGTCGTGTCACCAATCTCTCCGGCGGCGAAAAACAGCGCGTCGCCCTCGCGCGCGCATTGCTCGCCTCGCCGCAACTCCTCTTGCTCGATGAACCGCTCGCGAGCCTCGACACGATATTGAAATCCAAAATCATTCCCTACCTCGCGCGCATCCGCGATGAGTTTCAAATTCCGATGCTATATGTGACGCATGATTGGGACGAAGTGCAATCGCTGTGCGCTGAGGCGTTGATTATGGAGCGCGGACAATTCGTGCGGCGGGAGGCGATTTAGTGGCACGGGCGTCCTCGCCCGTGCGAATTGAATTGAAACGCACGGGCGGGACGCCCGTGCCACTATTTAGTCATTCGCCCCGCGAACCGGCACCGTCAATTGCTTCCCATTATCCTTCGGCCCAATTTCCAATAGAAACGGCACTGCGATCTTCGCCCATTCGTCCGGCGTCGGATAATGATTCGCCGAACCACCGAAAGCGCTTTGCAACATTTCGGTATTGATAATCCCCGGATTCAACGGCACCGCCGCCATGCCCGAGGGCAATTCCTGCGCAAGCGCTTGCGTCAAACCCTCGATCGCCCACTTGCTCGCGCAATACGGCGCCACTTCCGCGTCCGTGGAGCGCCCCCAACCGGAACTGAGATTCACAATGACACCCGTTTTTCGCTTCACCATCGACGGCGCAAAATGCCGGATGACGTTCGCCGTACCTTTCACATTCACATCGATGACTTCGGAAAATTCCCGCGAGCTGATTTCCCACAACCGCGCATTTTTGTTGATAACGCCGGCGTTGTTGATCAGCAAATCCGGTGTCGCGTGTGTGGTAAGGCAAATGCTCGCCCAGGATTTCACGGCTTCATCCTGCGAGACGTCTACCGAATAAAAATCATGCGGCTTGCCAAATTTTTCCTTGAGCGCATCGATTTGCTTTTGCGACCGGCCGCAGCCCAGCACCGTATGCCCGCGTCGCGCAAATTCCTCCGCCATCGCCCTGCCAATGCCATGCGTGACGCTGGTGATGACAATGACTTTGTACGGGGTCATGCGGTAATGTTGGCTCGCGCTTCGGCTATTTCAAGTTCAATAGCGTTTGCCCAAATAGGTCAGCTTTCCAGATGGAAATCAGAACGAATCGCGAAAATGCCTTATGAGCAGCGGCCATTATCGTAGGACAGGCATCCTGCCCGTCTCCATATTTGTCCCCGGCTGTGCGGGAAAAGTTAGAGACAGGCACGATGCCTGTCCTACGATTTAGGCCACAAACTTAACCCCGCAAAAACTTCGCCACCGCCTCCGTCCGCGTCCGCACCTGCAGCTTTTCGTAAATGCGCCGGATGTAGGTGTGCACGGTCTCGTAGCTGATCTGCAGTTTCTCCGCGATTTCCTTGTAGAGAAATCCTTTCGCCAGGCAATCCAGCACTTCCTGCTCGCGCGGCGAGAGATTTTCCGTCGGCGACGCTGCCGGCGCGGCGCGTTGGAACGAAAGCACCACCTTGCGCGCAATATGCGTCGTCATCGGCGAACCGCCGCGATGCACCTCGCGAATCGCTTCCAGCAATTCATCGCGCGACGTGCGTTTGAGCATGTAACCCGTCGCGCCGGCAGCCAGGGCGTTGAAAATATTTTCCGTGTCCTCGTACACCGTGAGCATCATCACCTGCAACGTCGGCATCAATTGCTTCAATTGCCGCACGCACTCCACGCCGTTCATGCCCGGCAGGTTGATGTCCATCAAAACCACTTCCGGCTTGTCATTCGGCAGTGCCTTCAGCGCGTCCTCCGCATTCGGATAATGGCTGATGCATTTGAAACCCTCCGAGCGGTTCAACACGCGCGCGAGCGTCTCGCGAAACTTGTCGCTGTCTTCCACTATGGAAACATTAATGGGCATTGGTGCGATTTTTTATTGGCGCGCTCAGGCGAACCAGCGTTCCTTTTTCCGGCGCGGGGCCGAGCGTAAAACTTCCTCCCACATCTTCCATGCGTTTTCGCATGTTGCGCAATCCATTTCTGCCGGTTTTTTGTTCCGCGCCCGCCGGGCCCTTGCCGTTGTCCTCGATTTCCAGCGCGAAACTGTCGGGCTCTAACTTCAAACGAACATGCACCTCCGTCGCCTGCGCGTGCTTGACTACATTGTTCACCGATTCCTTGAACGCCAGAAAAACATTGTGCCGTACTTCCGGCGGCAGCGTCACGTCTGGCACTTCGCTCGGAATATCCACGCGATAACGCAAGCCCGCCAGCGCGAAATATTCCTGCGCATACTTTCCGGAATAATTCACCAATCCTTCCAGCGTGTCGTTGGATGGATTCACGGCCCACACAATTTCATCCAGCGCCTTGGTGGTCTCGCGCGCGGTCTGGGTAATTTGCTTCGCGTGATCCTCCACTTCGTCCGGCAGATTTTTATCGCTCTCCGCCATTTCCGCGAGCAACGCCACCTGCGTCAAATTCGCGCCGAGTTGATCGTGCAAATCGCGCGCGATGCGCCCACGCTCATGCTCCAACACTTCCTGTTGCCGCAACAACTCCACCTGCCGCTGCAGTTTCTGTGTCGAGAAATAATAAACCAGTCCGGCAATCGCCACGAGCAGCGCTGCCGCCAGCAATACCCGGAACCAGGTCTTTTGCCATAACCATGGCTGCACCACGACTGTCAACTGCGCCGGATGCGAACTCCACACGCCGTCCTCGTTGCAAGCGGTCACCTCGAATTGATAGGTGCCCGGCGGCAGCTTGGGATAATTTGCCATGCGATTGCCACTGGCATCATCCACCCATGGCCCCTCCCCCTGTTCATTCAATCGATACCGAAACCGCGACCGATCCGCCGCTCCCAGGTTCAGGCTCGCGTAGTGAATCTCCAAATCCCGTTGGCCCGGTGGAACCAGGATTTCCGACGGGCTGCCGCCAAAAACATTGGTGCCCTGGCGCACCGAATCCACCAGCACGGATTCAATAATCACCGGCGGCTCGAGCAAATTTTGCTTTAACGCGGAAGGATCCACGTAAACCAGGCCGCGCGTCGTCGGAAACCACAATCGCCCGTCCTCGGTCGCGCAGGCCGCCGGTTGCGAACCCTCCGTGCACTCTCGCGTCGGCAAACCGTCCTCTTCCACATACACGCGGCACTGGATCGATTTGCTGGTTCCATCGGCAACTTCGTTGAGCGATTTTTTTGCGACGCGCATCAATCCGGAATTGGACCCAAGCCACAGGTTCGTTTCGTTGTCCTCGAGCAAATACCCGATGCTATCGCCGCCGAGTCCGTTGCTCGTCGAATAATAGGTCCAGGAATGATTGGCAAATCGCGCGAGACCGCTCCCGCGAGTGCCGATCCAAAGGACGTTCTCCGAATCAGCAAGCAGCGCGGAAATATTATCGCCCGGCAGGCCGTTGGCTTTGCGATAGACCGTGATTTTCCCGTCCTTTAAACACGCGAGCCCGTCGCTCGTGCCCACCCAGATATTCCCCTCGGCATCATCCGCAATCGCGTGCACATCGGGTGAAGGGAGGCCGTCCTGGATGGAAAAGACTTTTGAATCGCTGCCATTGAAAAGAACCAATCCGCCCTGAGTTCCCAGCCAAATGCGGCCGGCGCGGTCCTGATGTATTGCGGAGATATTTGCGCCGCTGATTGAGTTCTCGGGCGCAAATCTATTCGTCTCAAACTGAAAAAGCCGCGGGCCTTGAAATTGGAAAAAGATTCCCGCGAACACCCGTTCGTCCTTGTCCACGAACACGGATTTCGCGTACGTGCCTTCGCCTTCCGTGGGATTGGTTACCAGCTTGAACACCTGGGAATTGCTGCCGTTCCAATGCTCCACCAAATTGCCATTATAACCGATCCAAACCCCGCCGTGTTTATCGGCACTGATCGACTGCACGACCTTGTCTTGCGATGTCAGTAAAAGCGAAAAGGGATTGCGGCGAATCCGATTCAACCCGCGTCCATTCGTGCCGATCCACAGATTTCCTTCATTGTCGAACGTGAGCGACAGAATGTAAGCGTGGGTCAGTTCACTCAGGATGTGCGTGTAACCGCCGTTTTCATCAAACCAGTAAACGCCGTCGCCATAAGTGCCCACGATCAAATTGCCGTGATCATCCTCGCAGGCTGCCATTACCAGCTTGTCGCCCCAGGGATATGGCCCCAAGTCCCGCTCGCGCCGATTGTTTTTCCACTTTTCGACGCGTCCGCCCACGAATCGCCAGAGGCCTTCCGTTTTGCCGGCGGCCAGAAATTTCAAATCGCTAACGGATGCCTGCGCTTCCGCCTGCACGATCATGGCGGATGATCCGGGCGGCGTGATGAGGGGAATCAAAGCTCCTTCAATCGCGAGCCAGAGCGGCCCGTTTTTCTCCGCGACGGCAAAGGTGAATTGGCCATTCACCGGCTCCAATTTGCCATTCCAATAGCGCGCGACCAGGTTGTTGCCCAGCTTCAGCCAGATGGTTCCGCTGTCATCCTCACTCGCAGACGCGAGTTGCCCACCGGCCATGCCGGCACCAAAAGAAAGTCGTGTGATCTCTCCGCTGCGTTTGAAAATCCAGATGCCGGTATTGTCGGTGCCGACCCAAAGGTTCGTATGACTGTCCTCAAACAAATAGAGAATGCGGCTGCCCGCGAGATCCTTGTCATCAAATGAAGTGAACCGCAGCCCATCGAAACGCGCCAACCCGTGAAGCGTCCCCACCCAGAGATATCCGTCGCGCGACTGAATCACCGACACCACCGTATCATCCGGCAACTTGTCCGCCGTCTCCCAAACATCCGTGACAAAAGGCGAGCCCGGAGAGATTTTGGTTTCCGAAGCAACTGCGAGGACGGAAAAAAAGCCGCACATCACCCATAGGACGGCAGCAATGGCCCGGCAGTTCTTCAACATCCCCGAATTGTCAGTAAGAACCGCCGTTCAGTAAAGCCGATTGATTCGTAGGACAGGCATCCTGCTTGTCTCCATATTCAATCCTCAAAATCACTCACCCCGTCTTCCTCTCAATCCCCGCCGTCTTCGCCAACTCCCGATAAATCTTCGCCACGCGCTCAATCTGCCCCTTCGCCGCGAATCGCTCATAAAACCCGTCGTTCTTGAATTCGCGCACCCGTTCCGTCCACGGCGACAACCGCTCGCGCCAACGCTTCACCCGCTCTTCCTCATTTTCGCCGTCGTGCGCCGACAAATCCGCACACACGCGAATCATCGCCTTAAGCGTCACCGGCTTCGTCACCATGAAACCGTCATTGCCCCACGCCTCCTCAAACACCTGCGACGCGGCCTTTAAAAAATCGCGCACCCGGCCATAATACCGCTCCACATTCCGCGCATCCGTCCCCTGCTCCTCAATTTTCTTCCACGCCGCCTTCACCCAGCGATGAATCTCGTTGAACAACTCCGCCTGCAAAATCCATTTCTCCTGCTTGCTGCGCCCGCCGAGCCGATTGATGCGATACCGCAGCGGACTGTCCCCCGCGCTGTAAAGCATCTCCACAATCTTCGCCGCAAACCGCCGGTCCGGCTCCGCCCACGACACGCGCTCATACAAATCCACCAAATGACTCTTATTGATGCGCGTCGGTGTCGAATTGATGATCACGAACATCTCCGTCGCAAAATCTTCACTGCGCCCGTCGAAAATAACCGTCGGCACAAAAATCGACTTCGCCTCCTCCGGATGCGTGCGCTCGTAAAAATTCAGCGCCGCCAGCCGATGCTGCCCGTCGATGATTAAAAACTTGTCCTCCGGCGGCTGCAAATGCCCCACGTTCTTGTCGCCGTCCAGCGATCGAAATTGCAGCGTCTGCGCTGTGAACAGCAGCACCGTTCCGGGAATCGGCGGCTGGGAAATCGCCGTCTCATAAAAATTCCGAATCGCCTTCACCTTCGATTTCGACAGCGAACGCTGAAACGCCTTCTCGTTCCGCTCAATTTTCGAAATGAACTGCGCTACGTCATCCTCCGCCTCCACGGCATCCGGCTGGATTGTCTCGCCCTCCTCGTCGTAAAACCGGCTGATGAACCGCACCTTGGTCAAAAGCTCTTCGGACGGATACGCCGCAAAATAAAACACCGCATCCTTCTGCCGGATCTGAGTCGCGATCATAAAATTCCTTTGGTTGAACCATGGATTAATAAACCCGCCTCCGTGGAAACTCAAGTATTGGAATTCTGTTCCGAATTTGTAATGTGCAATATCGAAAAATTTCTTAAAATCGCGGCATGAAAAGGCAATGGCTCGTCTTGGTCTTTTTCGGGTTGTTTTGGTCGGCGATCACCCTCCTTTTCGACGGCGTCCTGGGCTACTCATTCGTTAATCAAATCCGCGCCAATCACTTTGCGAGCGTCACCGGCGTCATCACACACAGCGAAACCACCACGGAACACGGTTCGCACGGCAACACGACTGGCGTGGACATCCGCTATCACTATGAAGTCAACGGCCAGCCTTTCGAAGGATCGCGTTACCGTTACCTCCAAGGTTCATCCTCAGATTCCAAATGGGCCCAAGACGCTGTTAATCGCTATTCGATGGGCTCCGAGGTGCCTGTGTTTTACAATCCGAAAAAACCCTCCGAATCGCTGCTCTCTCCGGGACTCGACGGCTCCGATTACATATGGATCATATTCATGACTCCGTTCACCGCAATTATGCTGGGCCTTTGGCTGAGCGGTATCGGTTTTCTGCGAAACAAATTTTTTCCCTCAACCAATGGCCGCGTTAAAACGATTCGCGACGGTCATTTTCTCCGCATTCGACTGCCGCGCCTTCCCGCGTGGAGCCTTGGAATGGCCGCGACCGGTGCCGTCGCCTTTCTCGAAACATTCCTCCTCATTTTCAGCAGCGGCGGATTTCACCCCCAAGCGAAATACGCTCTCGCCGCCATAATCATTGCCTTTGGCACAGGGATCGTTGTCACCGCCCGCCAATGGATGAAAGCCCGCTCCGGCCGGTTTGATTTGGTCATCGACGAACGGGACGGTTCGTTTGAATTGCCGCTCACTTTCGGCCGCAAAACACGCATACCCATTTCATCCGCAAATGTCATGGATGTGACGGTCAATACCGTGTCAGGAAAGAGAAATACTCCCACCTACGTGGCGACCGTGGTCTTGTGCGACCAAAAATCCTCCGACGGCAAAATCGCCGAATGGTTCAACAAAACTGACGCCGAAAACTTTGCCGCCTGGCTTCGTCCGCTTCTGAAAGTTTCCGGGAACGACCAAAAATCAACTGCCTGGAAAAGCACCATGCCCGTGCCGGAACGCCCGCCGGATATTTCGTGAAATCATCCGGACTTGCGTTATGCTATGACCGTTCATGCAACGGTTCCAGTTTCATCCCGTCATTGCCGCGTGGTTCGAGCGCAAGTTCGGCTCGCCCACCGCCCCGCAAGAGCAAGGTTGGCCGTCGATTCAATCCGGCGCGCACACGCTCATCGCCGCTCCGACGGGTTCCGGCAAAACGCTCGCTGCCTTTCTCGCGTCGCTCGATTCCCTCTTTCGCGCCGGCCTCAAAGGCCAACTCGCTGACGAAACTCAGGTCGTCTACGTCTCCCCGCTGAAAGCGTTGAGCAACGACATCCATAAAAATCTCGAGGAACCGCTCGCGGAAATCCGCGCCGCGCTAAAAGACGCCGAGGGCCACGACATCGAAGTCCGTTCCGCCGTCCGCACCGGCGATACCCCCCAGGCCGCGCGTCAGGCCCTCATCAAACGTCCGCCGCACATTCTCGTCACCACGCCTGAGTCCTTTTACCTCCTGCTCACCTCGGAGTCCGGCCGCAAAATGTTGAGCACCGTTCGCACGCTGATCGTCGATGAAATCCACGCCGTCGTCGGCAATCGCCGCGGCTCGCATCTCGCGTTGAGTATCGAACGCCTCGCCGCGCTGGTAAAACACCCGCTGCAACGCATCGGCCTGTCCGCCACGCAAAAACCCATCGAAGACGTCGCGCGATTTCTCGTCGGCACGGAACATCTCGACGCTCACGGCAAACCGAAGTGCACCATCGTCGACACCGGCCACAAGCGCGCGATGGATCTCGCCATTGAACTGCCCGGTTCGCCGCTCGAAGCCGTCATGTCCAACGAAGTTTGGACCGAGGTCTATAAACGCCTTGCCGAATTGATTG
>DASZPR010000422.1:0-1568 GCA_035550235.1 Verrucomicrobiia bacterium
TTGAGAAAAACATGCGCCGCCATAAAGGCCTTGAATGGGCCAAAGTTCAGGCAAAGCTCGAAGCCAACCCCGAGAAACTCTGGTCACTCCACGAAATGGAAAAAACCGGCGGCGAACCGGATGTCGTCGGTCACGACAAAAAGACCGGCGAATACATTTTTTTCGATTGTTCCCCGGAAAGTCCCAAAGGCCGCACCAATGTTTGTTACGACCGCGAAGCCTTGGATGCGAGAAAAGAGCATAAGCCGAAAAATAGTGCGGCAGACATGGCCGCCGCCATGGGCATCGAGCTGATGACCGAAGAAGAATATCAGGACCTGCAGAAGCTGGGCGATTTCGATACAAAATCCTCAAGCTGGCTGCAAGCGCCCGCCGACGTCAGAAAACTCGGCGGCGCCATCTTTGGTGATCGCCGTTACGGCCGCGTCTTCATTTATCACAATGGCGCGCAGTCCTACTACAGCGGCAGAGGATTCCGCGCCTCGCTAAGAGTTTGAAACAGGCAACGTACTCTCGGCATCTTGCCGACAGAGACATTGGATGTTCGGCCTCCCCTGGGACCCCCGGGTCCGTCCCTCGACGTTCAACGTTCGATGTTGGATGTTCGATGTTCCCCCTTTTGACCTTGGACTATGGACTGTGGACTTCACCTGTGCTAAACCTCCCCCAAGCGATGACCAGCACCGATCCCCAACCGACCCCCATTCGGCGTGATCTCGCAAGTTTCACCCCCACCCACTGGAGCGTCGTCCTTGCTGCCGCCGGCCACGCCGACACCACGCACGCGCGCGATGCCCTGGAAAAACTCTGCCGCAACTATTGGCTCCCGATTTACGTCTTCGTCCGCCGCCAGGGCCACGGTCCCCATGATGCCCAGGATTTGACCCAGGAATTTTTCGCGCGGCTCCTCGAAAAAAATTTCCTTGCCGGCGTGCAACGCGAGAAAGGCCGCTTCCGTTCCTTCCTGCTCGCCTCGGTGAAACATTTTCTCGCCAACGAATGGGACAAAGCCAACGCCCAAAAACGCGGCGGCGGAAATGTTCCCATCTCCATCGATGCCGCCCGGGCAGAAAGCTCCTTCGGCCTCGAACCCGTGGACACCTTCACCGCCGAAAGAATTTTCGAGCGACGCTGGGCCCTCGCGCTGCTCGATCAAGTGCTGCGCCGCCTGCGCGAGGAATACACCCGCGACGGCAAGGAAAAACAGTTCGAACAACTGAAACCCACCCTCACCGAAGCCAGTCGTACCGTGCCCTACGCTGAAATCGCAACTCGCCTCGGCACCAGCGAAGGCGCCGTAAAAGTCGCCGTGCACCGCCTGCGCCAGCGCTACCGCGAATTGCTCCGCGCCGAAATCGCCGACACCGTCGCCAGCCCCGGCGAGATCGACGACGAAATCCGAAATTTATTCGCAGCGCTGGCGAACTGAGGGCGCACGAACCCCATTTGAAAAATCCCAACCGTGTGCGAATTGTCCTCATGCAAAAATTAACCTCATCCCAAATCAAAACCGCCCTTGCTTCCGTGCCCGAATGGAAGAAAAAAGGCGACGCCATCACCCGCACCTT
>DASZPR010000423.1:0-7946 GCA_035550235.1 Verrucomicrobiia bacterium
TGAAGTCTGCGCGACGGCATCCGCATAAAGAGCGGTTTGCGGATTGGGCGTGCCGGGCGCGACTTTGTTGAAATACATAAAAAACGGCCCGTAGACTTTACTCCAATTTTCTCCACCAGCCATGTTCATGTCCGGGTGAAATCCGAAATGCACACCAGTGAACGTGGAATTGATGAGCATCATCTGGGCGAGGATTTCCCGATGCATTGGGCCGTTGGAAAAATATTCGTTGCTCGGATGGATGCACCACAGGCCGAAATTGCTCGTCTGATTCGTGCTGCACCAACCAGAGAATCCCAGCGATCCCAAATCGCCGGAGAAATCGTATTTGCAATCGAAACGGCCTGCGAGCTGGCCTTCGGTTAGCAGTGTGACCTCCTTGGGCGAATTATTGATGCCTCCGATCGTGGAATCCGACGTGCGCTGCATGAGTTGGTTGCGCCCCGTGTCCTGTGCGAGCCAGTTGAAAATGTCGCCGCCGAGTTTGCAGGTGAGACTGGGAACATCCACACCGCCCGCCGGCATCGCCGCCGTGTGCACCATCACTTCCGAAACATAAATTCCCGGCGAGCCGCGAAACAACCCGAAGTAACGATACGCATCCGCATTGGCGCCGCTGTTCGTGGCGTTGTCGTAGAGTTGGATCATGGCGACGTCGCCGCCATTGGTCGACGGATCCACGATGATGGTCAACGTGTCGCTCCCTCCCGACGATCCCTGCCAATAAAAACCATTGTTGGCGGCAGTGCCGCCGTCGGTGACTTGAAATCCGTTGTAGGTCAATTGAAGAACCTGCGCGGTGGAAGTCTTTATCTGCGCAGTCACGATTCCGTTGGCCAATGTGACCGTGCCATTGCCATTGTTCACCAGGGTCACATTCGCGCCGGCGCCATTGCCGCCGCCGGGAATGTTGGCGAAGACAGGAGCAGACGCGACCAGACCAACCCACGCGCAAAGAACAAACGAAAAGTATCGCATGCTGCCCCTACGAAATAGTTCGAATGATTATTTCAACCAATCTACGGCAAAGTCGCGGTGATATGCGAACCGTCGATGGTTGATTCCCACGTGGTCAATTGCCCGTGGCCGTCGGCAAAATTCGCATTGCCTCCCTTGCGACTATGGCGGAGAGCCACTGTGTTCCCGGCCATGCTGTTAGTCTTCGCCAACCAACGGCCATCGTCGATATTGGGGCCGGTAAATCCCGGCGGTTTTTCACTGTCCGCCACCGGTTCCTCGATGACCATGATCTTATCCGAAGCGCGCCGCACCTGGCTCATTTTGAACGGCTGAAATGTGCCCCCCGAATAATGCGAGCCGATGGTGGTATTCAAAGAATAACTGAAGCCGTAGGCACTCGCCGACGACAATTGTTGGCCGGGACATTTAAAAAGATTCGTCCCGTTGCCCGTTCCTGCTGCCTGTGCCATGGGACAATTCCTCATGTTCAGATAATTGATGATCGGATCCGCAACCTGGCTGCGCCAATAAATCCAATCTTCGGCGTGAGGACCTTCATCGTTGGAGGCAACAGACGGAAAAATATCCCGATTGTCTCCCACGTAAATCATGAAAGCCAGGCCGATCTGTTTTTGGTTGTTCAAACAATTGATTTCGTATCCTCGCTGCTTGGCTTTTGCCAAAGCGGGCAAAAGCATGGCAGCCAGGATGGCTATGATCGCGATGACAACGAGCAACTCGATGAGCGTGAACGCTCGATTTTTATTTTTATCCATAAACGTCAATTTCTTTTCTGGTTTCGTTATGGATTAATCAGGCGGAAGAACACGCTGCCATTCGCGGGATCGATGGTCAGATTCGTCGAGGTTGCTGATTCCGAGCCGGGCAAGGTCACCCAATTCGTGGTATTCAAGCCCGAGCCCGGCGCGTTGGTCTGCGCCTGCAAATGCCAGCCGAGATGATCGCCCGGCCAGGACAAGCTCAGCGTGTTGCCGGAAACGCTGAATGAAATGGGCGCCGGCGTCAGCGGAACACCGCCACCCACCACCTGAATGCTTCCCGAACCCGCAAGGAATGCCGGATCCGTGGTGCTGTCGTAAACTCCCACGGGCTTGCTGACGCCGTTCAGGATCAGCGCCGAAACCACGTTGACCCCGGGGAAATCCAGTTTTAACGTCGCACCGCCGGCGACCGAGACCGGGGCATTCGTCGGGAGCGAGGGCTGCAACAGATCCAGTGTGCCCGCGTTAACGGTCGTGCTGTTGGTGTAAGTGTTCGCAGCCGAAAGCGTCAGCGTGCCCGCGCCCGCCTTGGTGAGCCCGCCTCCACCGGACAATATTCCACTCAACGTAATGTTGTGCGGTGTGGCATTGGTATCCTCCGCGCTGAAGGTGATGTTGCTCGCCAACGTCATCGGCGCCGAAGAAGACCAATCGGCCAGTGCTCCGAGAGTGCCGGTGGTGAGCGTGATGGCAGTCGTAGCGCCGCCGGCTTGCGCGTTGGCCACCAAGCCGACCGAGCCGAGATAAACCGTGCCGCCGTTCATTCCGAAATTCGCATGGCCACCAAGCAGTTGATCCGGACCGTTCATGGTAATCCCTGCGAGGATCGATACGCCGCCGTCAAATTGCGCGGTTCCCTGACAGTTGCTGACGACATTGAGCAGTAAGCCGTCCGGTCCCAAATCAACCAATGTTCCGCCGCGCACGGTCAAGAAGCCGCCGCGACCTGAATTCGAACCGGCGCCCACGACGAAGTTGCTGGTCGAAGATGGATCGCCAACCGTCAGCACGCCATTGCTGATAGTGAGATCCGCGCCGGAGTTGCCGGAGGAAATCACGACGTTGGAAATCGTCGTTGCACCGCCATTGATAATCAGGCCCGCGGTGGTTGTCGCGCCCGCGCTGCTGGCGTCACGAACGCTTCGATAACTCGCGAAAGAGACGTTGCCGCCGTTGATCAGGATGGAGCCGCCATTTGCCGAACCGCCCAGTGTCGCGCTGCCGAACGAGACCGTGCCGGACTGCACGACGACGTTGCCAGCACCGGTGCCCGAACTCGTGCCCACAGACAGACTGGGAACGGTGACCACTGCATTCGTGATCCGGAACGTTCCGCCGCCGGCGCTCACGTTGTTGCTGGTCGTCAAACTGCCGCCGGCGATTTCAAGCACGCCGCCTCGCGCGCTGGTGCCGCCGTTGTAGGCGTTGGACCCGATGAGCGACAGCGTGCCATTGCCAAACTTGGTGAGCGAACCGCCGATGGCCGCGTCATACAAATTGCCACCGTAAGTCATGCTCGCATTGTTGCTCACCGTCAGGGCCAGAATGCCGCCGTTCAGATTCGTGAGCGCCAGGCTGTTGGTGCCGGTCAAACCGCCGAGCGTCGCGGTCGCAATGTTGTTGAACGCCAGCGTGCCACTGTTGTAAATCAGCGTGCTGCTTTGCAGCGCCTGCGAATTCATGATTTGCAGGGTGCCGTTGGAGACGGTGGTGAAACCGTTGAAGGTGTTGGCGTTATTCAATGCCAGCGTGCCATTGTTGCCCGGGCCGCTGTTCACAATCAGGTTGTTCGTGCCGGAATTGCCGGCCGACGCAATGATGCCATCCACTTCAAACGTCTGGCCGCTGGCCGCGTCGATGAATGCATTTGTTCCAACCGTTCCCGAGGCCAAACCAATGGCGATATTATGGCTGCCACTGAGGAAGAAGGTTCCGTTGCCCAGCAAACCGCCGCCGTTCAGAATGATATTGGGCGTGGAGCTGAGATTGGCGTCTGATGACAGGCTCAGGAAACCGCCACTGACCGTCGTATTTCCGGAATAATTATTGTTGCCGCCAAGCGTCAGCACGCCATTGCCAATCTTGGTCACGCCGCCAGCGTCGTTGATAACGCCGCTCAACGTGAGATTGTTTCCATTATTGTCCACGATCACCGTGCCGCCAGAGGCCACGTCAATGTTGTTCGGAAGGTTCAGTCCCGCCCCGCCCGCCTGCAATGTGCCGCCGGTAGGAATGCTGACATCACCCGCACCGAGAGCGCTGTTATTGCCGACTTGCACAATCGCGCCGCCATTGATCGTCGTTCCGAATCCAGCCGAAGCCGCCGGGCCATAGCTATTGTTACCGACCAGTGCCAGAGTGCCGGCGCCGCTGATGGAAAGCGATTTCGCCGCGCCGGTATTGCTCACGATGCCAGCGACGGACAATGAATCGGCTGCCGCAACATTGATCGCGGTGTTATCGCTCAATGCAATCGGTGTGCTGATGGCGTTCGCCGTGCCCGCGGAAACAGTGACCGTTGCGCCACTGCCGCCATTATCGAGCGTCAACACCTTGCCGGGCGAGCCGGCGTCCGGGGCGATGACGAATGAATTGGCGTTGTTCATCGTGATCGCGCCCACGGTTTCATTCGCGGGCAAGGTCACCGTGCGAAGGGCCGAGCCCACGCCGAACGTGGCCGCATCACCCGCGGCATGCGGCACGTTGGGATTGCTGCTCCACTTCGTGGCATCCGTCCACTGGCCGTCTGCATCGACGTTCCACGTTCCCACCACGGCGGTTGAAACCTGTGTGATGGTGACTTTCAAAAATCCGCCCGTCGCGCTGAAGGAGTATTGATAACCCGTTTGCGGATTGCCCACGTGCGGATTGGTGGAACTGCTCGTGGTCCAGGTGCTATCGAGAGTCGGCGCGGCGCCGCTAAATTGAATCAGGTTGTAAGTGCCCGGCGTGGTCCACGCCGTCACGCCACCTTCCGTGTAGAAGTCGAAAACGCCACCGCCCACCGCGAAGCCACCGGGGGTCGTCACCACCACTTTGTCATTTGCCGGAGTGGAGTTGAACTCAAAGTTGTTCGTGGAGGTAAACTCAAGAAAAAGCGAACTGACGTTCAGCGTGCCGACGCCGGTATTACCGGGTGCCAAATAGCCCTGAAGATCCACGCCGCCATTTACTGTTCCCGTGCCGCCGAGGGTCGCGCCCACATTGACGATCACGCTGCCGGGACCGGTCGCCGAACCGCTGGTGTTGTTCGCTTTCAACGTGCCACTCGTGACCATCGTACCGCCGGAATAAGTATTGGCGCCCTGCAAAACCAACACACCGTTCGCTGCCGAGCTTTTCACGACCAACATGCCTCCGCCATTGTTGCCGATGGGATTGGCGAGAACGACCGTGTTGCCATTCGCATCGAGCGTGCCTCCGGAATTGATGGTAACAGTCTGCAAGGAAATATCGGTCGTGACACCCGGCGCCCATTGCAGCGCGGCGTTGTTGTTGAAGGTGATGCCACCCGTGCCCAGCGCCCCCGCGGCGATTTCCAGGGTGCCACCATTAAGAATGGTGCCACCGGAATAACTATTGGCCCCGGGACCGCCAGCCGGACCGCTCAGAAAAGTTGTGCCGGAACCGTCCTGGCGGACTGAACCAATGCCAGTGATAATATTGGTGAAGTCCAAAGCGGCATCGCTGCGGTTGAACGACAATACCGAGGTGCTGTTGGTCACAAAAACCGCCGGTGACGAGAGCGACCCGGAGCTGCCGCCATCGCCGATTTGCAACACGCCGTTGCTGACCACCGTGCTGCCGGTGTAAGTATTCGCGCCGCTCAAGGACAGCGTGCCCGTGCCGGTCTTGATAATCATCGTCGCACCGCCAATCGTGCCGCTAAAATCCGAATCGGCATTCAGCGCGCCGATCGAATAATTCTGGCCCGCACCGCCGAACAATGTTCCCGCGCCACCGAGAGCGCCGAGATTGAAAATGCCCGTTGCGTTGGCGGTCATATTCCCGTTGTTGAAATTATAAGTGGTTCCCGCGTTGACGGAATTGACCGAACTCAACCGTAACGTTCCAGTGCCCTGCAATGTGATGGTGCCCGTGTAATTGGAATTATTTCCATTCCAGGTGTGAGTCGAGGAAGCGATCACGGTCAGTGGGCCGGTGCCGGAAAGCTGGCCGCTCCAGGTGCGATTGCCGCCGACGTTCTGTTCCGTGCCGCCGTTGGCCGTGACAACGATGGGATTGCCAGCGGCGGTATTGATGTTCACCGTGCCGCCATTCAAAATATTGGTGATGGTGGTGCTGCTCGAGTTCACCGAGAGAATGCCCGAGTCGACTTGAATCGTCGCCGGACCGGTGGCGGTGGAAAGGTTCAATGTGCCGGTGCCGGATTTTTCCAAAATATTCGTGCCGCCGATGCCGCCGGAAATCGTGACCGTCGAGCCAATGTTCCAGGGGTTGTTGGCATTATTGGTGGCCAATATCACCGGAACGCCAAGGGTCAACGTTTGGGAACTGAGGCTCGTGTCCACGCCCGAAGCGCCGATGGTGAGCGGCGTGCTGACGTTCGTGATGCTGACCGCGCCGGCTGGGTCGAGAATTTGGATCCCTGCCCAATTCGTCGCGGTGCCGAGATTGACGACGTTGGCCGCGGTCACGGTATTGTCCCAAACCGCGATGTCCGCCGCAGTCGGTGGAGTGCCGCTCACCCATGACGATCCCAAATCCAGATTGTCCGTGTTATTTGCCTTGGTGACAGTCCCGGCGGAAGCACTGGCGACTGAAAAGAGCACGACGCTCACGCCGGACAGCCGGCACAGCATTTTCAAAGTGTTAAGGGAAGTCATGATTTCAAAATGGTTATTTAGGAGTTCCCAGAATATCTCCTGCCAAACTATTTAAAATCCTGACTACTGGTGACTGATAAACCAGCCATCCCTAGAACTCATGATGCCGCCTTCGATGAACTCTTGTTTTTAAAATTTTTGTGATGCACTTTACTTTTTGTGCCTGCGTTGCGGACTATTTGCCTTCATATAATTGCCTTCACGCTTTTGCTGTTTGTCGCGACAGGCGCGCTCGCGAAACCCTCCGACTTTCTGGTGGATTTGTGGACGAGTGACAACGATTTGCCGGACAGTTCCGTCACGGCCATCACGCAGACTCCCGACGGTTACCTATGGATCGGCACTTACAATGGCCTGGCGCGATTTGACGGTGTGCGCTTCACCACTTTCGATCCCGCCAACACGCCTGAACTCAAAAACCCCCGCATCTTCGGGCTATTCACAGATCCTCGCGGAACACTTTGGATCAGCACGTTCGACGGTTCCGTGACTTCCTATCGCGATGGGGTTTTCAAATACGAATGGCAATGCGGCCAGATCGTTTCCGCTTTTTTCCCGTCGAACCGGACTTATCTTGCAACGCTCGGACGGGGTGTGGCGGTTGGTATCAACAACGGGCAATCCAACCTTTGGCAAACACTCAACGAAGATCCGCCGTCGGCGAGCTCGTTCTGCCAGGATGCCTCCGGAACGATTTGGTGTCTGCTGCGCGACGGTCGCATCAAATGGATTTCCGGCACCAACGTTTTGTCCCTTCCGGATAATGCCGGGCTGGGCACTGAGAAAGTAAATTGCATCACCGCCGATCAGTCGGGCCGCATTTGGATCGGCACCTCAAAATGGATTGCCCACTGGAACGGCGATCACTTTGAAGACGCGACTCCCACCAATAGCGAAACGGTCACCAACGTGTCTTTCCTCTATTGCTCCTCGACCAATGATTTTTGGGCATTCGTCAATGATTCCGTTCGCCATGCGGTGAATGGAAGATGGGTCACGAACGCCGCGTCCTGGCGGGATTTGCTTCAGACCAGCCCAATTTACATCGGCGCCTACCAGGAACAAAATGGCGACGTGTGGTTTCGGAATTATGGGCAGGGACTTTTTCACGCGGGCACCGATGGAACGCTCGAGAGAATATCCTCCGCGACGGGTTTGCCTGGCGACCGCGTGAGCGCATGGTTCCAGGATCGCGAAGGAAATTTGTGGGTCGGCGTTGATCGCGGTGGATTGGTCCGCTTGCGAAAGAAATTATTCCATGTCATCGGCCTGGACGACAATTTCGCGGTCTCAACCATTTGCGAAGATAGCCGCAACAACGTGTGGATCGGAACCTTCGAGAATGGGTTGAATCGCT
>DASZPR010000424.1:0-4096 GCA_035550235.1 Verrucomicrobiia bacterium
ACCGGCCGCGACAGTGCTACCGAGAAATTTGCGGCGGTTGGTCTTCATGAAGTTGTTGGGAAATCATGCCGGAAGTTTCCATGCACGCAAGATTGCACGCGCAATGCGGGCATCACCATTTCGGTTGATCCGCCAATTTAGACGGCCAATGCGGGGGCGAGATTACACGCGCAATCAGCAAATGCATCTTCGCAGGCTTTGACCACGCTTTGAACTGTCACTGCCGAAATATCACACCCGTCCGGCGGCATGAGTTTCCATTCAGGATGCTGGAACGGATAAAACCGGGAGGGATAACGGTGGGGGGCTCCTATCATCACGACTCGTTTGTCCATCGCAACAGCCATGTGGAGCAACCCGGTGTCACCGCCAATCGTCACGTTACAGAGTTGCGTCAGGCCGGCACTGACGAGCAACGGCGCCCCGGCGGAAATGGGAAAACCAGCGAGGACGACGGGGTCCAGCCAGGCTTTTTCGCGGGGTCCACCACCAAACAGAACCAGCGCGCCCGCGTCGCGCCAATAGTTGGCGAGCGCGAGATATTTTTCCAGCGGCCAGTTTTTTTGCGCTGAGCTGGTGAAGGGCTGAATGAACAACGACAACCTGGACGAGTCCAATCCGCATCTGCGGAACAATCGGCGCGCCTCAGCCATGGCGTCCTCGGGGACAACAAACTCGTTGCGCGCAGAGCGGACGTTGAGGCCGCATTGTTGTAACAAAAGGAGATTGTCGGCGGCGGGATGGATTTGCGGAGTCCGCCGGACCCCGTGCGTATAAGCATATCCGCGAGAGGATTGATAGACAGTGCCCCAGCGTTGCGGCGCGCGGGTGAGCCAGGTGATCAGCGCGGTTTCGCCGTAGCCCTGAAAATCCACGACCAACGAAAACTTCCGCTGCCGCAATAACGCCATGAGCGACCAGCTTTCCTGCGCGATATGCACCAGGTTGCCGCGGCGAAAAAGCGAGCGGTCGATGGTAAGAATTTCGTCCACGTCGCGAAACCCTTCAAGGACCGGCGCAAATTCCTTGGAAGTCAAAAATGTGATCTTGAGGTGCGGGAAATTCTCGCGCAGCACGTGTAGGGCGGGCAAGGTGAAGAGGATATCGCCGATTGATTTCAGTCGCGTAACCAAAATCCGGCCTTCTGCCCAAGTAGATGACGGCGCATTCACGGCTGGCCAACAGTCCGAGGAGCAAGTCAACAAAGTTGTTCCTGCACACGTTCACCTTAGCGAACGATGTCAAAAGGGAAATGAAAATCTGAGAAAATCTGCGCTGCGCCCCGACTGACGAAAAACCGGCCAGCCACGGCGCGGGTGCCCCGCCCCCAAACGCATTTTGTTAAGCCGGCCCTGTCTATTTATCCCTGGGCACCACGCTGATTTCGCCGTTGCGCTCGGCGTAAGCGACTTTGATTTTGCTGATATCATCCATCTGCCCGTTCAAGCGCATGTCTTCCTGGAGATCGTGCTCGCTCAAATCATTTCGCCGCATACCATCTTCGACGATTTTACCGTCACGAACGACCAAATCGCTTGTGCCTTTGACGAGGTTGCCGAATTTGTGTCCTCGCCGGGACAAAAATGCAATGAATCGATGCAGTCCGACGAGGACAAAACCGCCGCCAAGAGTCGGCCAGAATGCCGCCGAGCCATTCACCGCGCGCGCCAACATGGAGGCGAGGATGAGTCCGAGGATGAAATCAAACGCCGTTTTGTTGGACAGAAACCGCTTATCGCCGAGCCGCACCATGATGAGAGAGATGGTAAACACGATAACTCCGCGCACTGCAATTTGGAGAAACGTAAGATTCGCGGGCTCACTGCCGATTCCCAAATGCGTATTCATCCACTCCAAAGGGTTCATCCTCTTGGTCTGCGCCGATTTTGAATGCCGCACAATGGGGACACCGCCTACTCCATAGCACTTGCTACGATTTCGAAAAGTTGGTTAAATGGCTGGGTTCCAAAAAAGGTCTCGTTAGCAAAAACGTTATGTTATTGCAGGCAGACGATTATCAGATTGCGGCATTCTTCGGGCTGATCCTCGTTTTCGAGATTTGCGAACGCATCTGGCCGGCCCGGCCGGTGGACCGGTGGCTGGATTTTAAGTTGGATGCGTTGTCGTTCGCTTTCGCCCTGACGGTGAACCGTCTCTCCACCTGGTTCATTCGCAGCGCAGTCGGTGATGTCACCCCGCCCTATCTCGCCAGCACCGTTCATTACCTGCAAAGCCTGCCGAGCGCGTTGAGAATCATCATTGCGCTCTTCATCGTGGATTTTATTCTGTATTGGATTCACCGCGCGCAACATCGTTTCAATCTCATGTGGCGCACGCACGCATGGCATCATTCGGTCGAGCAGATGTATTGGTTCGCGGGATTTCGCACGAGTTTCTTTCATTCGTTCCTATACAATATCCCGCAGGTCGTCATTCCGGTGGCTCTCTTGAAACTCACGCCGGCGGAAGCGGGCATCGGTTACTCCATCGGGATACTGATTCAATTTTGGGAACATACCAATCTCAAGGTGAACATCGGGCCGCTCGCATGGCTGATTGTGACGCCGGATTATCATCGGATTCATCATTCGGCGACGACGCATCGCGGCATGAATCTCGCGCCGACGTTTCGCATTTGGGATCGATTATTCGGCACTTATGTGGATCCGGCCACGATGCCGGCGGAATTTCCGCTTGGGCTCGGCGAACATGTCACGAGCAAGCAGGTCCCGCGAATGTTGGTCGGGCTGTGAATTTGCATTGCGAATGAATGCCTGCGGAAGGGCGGGCGCTCATTTTGGAGTCACGCGCCAGGCCGACTGCCAGTCGACACGTCCCTAAAATGTAATAAAAATTTAATCACCTTTTTGGTAAAAGCTCTTGCCCGAAATGCATTTACGGAAAACACTTCTCTAGATGGTTTACGAATATGCAAAGTTCTTTAAGGTTTTTTTGCGCGCGCCCGCGTCAACCAGCGCCATCATGCCGAGCTCACCGTGGCTCGCTGAGCGCATGGTCGCGGACGTCGGATTAGACCGGGCCAAAGTCGTGGTGGAACTCGGTCCCGGCACCGGCGCCTTTACGCGCGCGATTCAAAAAGAAATTTCGCCCTCGGCATTTTTTGTCGCCGTTGAAATTGATGAGGTATTCGCCAGCCATTTGAAACGACAATTTCCGCGCGTGCATATCATCAAGGATTCCGCTGCGCGTCTCGACCTGCATTTGCGCGAGCTGGGGCATGCCTCCGCCGATTGCGTCCTCAGCGGTCTGCCGTGGGCGGGATTCAAGGGTGACGAACAACAACGGGTGCTTGGCGCGGTCGTGCGCGCACTGAGACCCGGCGGGATGATGACGACTTACGCGTTCAATCACGTCGCATGGATGCGGGGTGGACGGCGTTTTCGCAAGCTGCTTGAAGCCAACTTCAGCGAGGTGACGACGACGCCGACGGAGTGGCGAAATCTGCCGCCGGCGTTTGTTTACCGCTGCCGGAAGTAAGCGGCGGCACAATAACCCGCATCTGCATCCGGCGCATCGTGAAGGTCGCCGGCAAGGAACCGACGAATTCACCGTCCACTTCGAACGGGACTTTTGATTCGCTGGTCACGGTCAGTGAACCGGTTCGGAAATTCGCGGTGGCCGCTTGTGGCAGAGTTCCGCGAAGCAGCAATTTCGGCGCGATGCGCAATAGAGTCGCAAAATTCACTTTTGAAAAGAGGCACGCTTCGAGAAGGCCATCGCGCATGTCGGCCGGCGGGAAAATCCGGAACTGACCGCCGTAGAGGCTGCCGTTCCCGATGAGGACCAATTCGCCGGCTCCGTTTTGCTTTCCATCGGACACGGTAATCTTAATTTGCTTTTCTGTCAGCGCGCGCAACCCGGCGATAACGTAGGCGAGCGGGCCGATTTTTTTCTTCAAGCGCCAGTCGACCAGTTCGATGGCGCGGGCATCAAGACCGGCGCCGGCAAGTTGAGCGAAACAACGGCGGGCGGGCACACCGTTCTCCTTATAATCCACGGTTCCCAAATCGATAAGTGTTTCGCGACCGGTGCGAAGGGTCTTCAAAGCCTCGGGCAGCTTCAGCGGAATCCGGAC
>DASZPR010000425.1:0-5373 GCA_035550235.1 Verrucomicrobiia bacterium
ACGGCGCAAGCGCGCCATCCCTACCAATTAAATTCGGCACTATTCGCCAATGAAGTGCATGGCCACGTGCCGGGAATGGGGCGCGCGACGGTGTTCCCAAACGTAAATCCCCTGCCAGGTGCCCAGCGCCAGGCGCCCGTGGTGAAGCGGAATGCTGAGGTTCACCGCCGTGAGCGCCGTTCGGATGTGCGCGGGCATATCGTCCTCGCCTTCCGCGGTGTGAATGAAAAGCGGGTCGCCATCGCGAACCAACCGCGAAAAGAAATTCTCCAGATCACGGCGAACGTCCGGATCGGCGTTTTCCTGGATGAGCAATGAAGCCGAGGTGTGCCGCAGATGCAGTGTGACGAGGCCGTCTTTAAAATTGTTCTTCGCCACCCACGAAACCACGTCATCCGTGAATTCGTACAAAGCCCGCCCGCGCGTGGCGATGGTAAGTTCGTGGAACGACTGGCGAAGCATGGCCGTTAGTTCGCTGAATCGGCGGTCTTCTTTTCGTTCAGCAATTTTTCCATCTCCGGATTGTGAGGAAAACCGGCGGCAATGGCCTTATCGTAATGCCAGCGGGCGAGCTCGACGGAGGGCGGCTGCTGGGTCAGATAAAAGACGGCGAGATTGTTCTGCGCCCCGGCGTAATCGGGTTTCAACAGGATGGCTTTGCGGAAAGCCGTTTCGGCGGCGCTGCGCATGCCTTTTTCGCTGAGCGTGAGGCCGAGAAAATTCTGGATTTCCGGGTTCTTGGGATCGGCTTTGGCGGCGCGGCTCAACGCGTCCAATGCTTCATCGTATTTCCCCTGGCGGAATTTCATGTTGCCGAGGATCGACAGGGTAAAGGCGTCGTCGGGCGAGACGGCCAGTGCCGCCTTGAGATTTTTTTCCGCGTCGTCGAAATGGCCCATTTCGAGTTGAATGGTGGCGAGGTTCGCGAGCGTATTCACATTTTTGTCATCGCGGCGCAGCACTTCCAAATATTTCTGCTCGGCCTGTTCGTAGCTTCTCTCCGAGAAATCCCGCTGCGCATCCGCCACAAGCTGGACCGTGCCGGCCGGCAATTCGCGAATTGATTTCTCACCCGCATGAGGATCGGCCACAACGGGTTCAGGCTTCTTGAACAGCGCGAGTTCTTCCTTCGTATAGGGGACGGGTTTTGCTTCGAAGATGTCGAGCCGGGCGCGCAAGGTCTCGAGCTGGCTGGCCAGGTCATCCACGCGTGAGGCGGTGGCTTTCGCGTTGCGGCCGTAAAGTTCCTTCTGCGCGGCGTCCAATTTTTTCTGCAAATCGTCGCGCTCGCGTTCGAGCTGTTTGACTCGCTCGGAGTCCTGGGTCCAAAGCGGAGTGGGCGCGGTGGCGACCTTGGGTTCTGCAGAAAGCAGTTTCACGCGATTTTGCAGCGCGTCTTTTTCGAGGCGCCAGACTTCGCGGTCTGCTTCCAACGAAGCAATGGTCTTTTGCGCCTGCGCCAATTGACGGCTGAGTTCGGCGTTGGCGGCGGTGGCGTCCCCGGGCGATTTCGAAGCGGCGGCTTTTTTCAGGGCCGCATTTTCAGTGCGCAAGGATGCCAATTCCGCGTTGTTCGCCGTGAGCGTTTTGACCTGGGCCTGCAAGGCTTGATTTTGCTGCGTGAGTTCGTTGACGCGGGCCGTTTGCTCGGTCAGTTGGTGTTTCGTGTCCTCCAGATCCAGCTTCGCCTGGACGAGTTGGCCGGCATTCCCAAGCGATGCCACCTTTTCGCGCTCCTGCGCGAGGCTTACTTTTAGCAGCTCGTTTTCTTTTTCCATGGAGCGAATCTTTTCCTGCGCCTGCGCGTATTCGCGCGGATCGGCTCCGGCGGGGCGGGCCGCCAACGCTTCGCGGAGCTTGGCTTCCACAAGCATTTTGTCGTTCTGAACCTGTCGCAATTGGTTTTGCAGTTCGGCAATTTGATTTTGAATATCGGCGATTAAAACCTGCGGCGTGGGCGCGACCGCGGGGGTCGCAGCGGGAGCAACGGGTGCCGGGGTTTGAACGATTGCGGACGGCGCTGGAACGGGAGCGGCGGGAGTCTGCGGCGCCTCGGCTGATTGCGAGGTGACCGCGGCGAGGACATTTGACACAACCGGAGTATTCGCCGAAAGAATGGTGATTTTTGAAGCGAGATAATTCAGGCGGAAATTGACCACGCGTTCATTCCACCCGGGATAAACTTTTTGAAACTTGAGCAGCGCGGTTTGCGCTTCTGTGTACTTGGCCACGGCTTCCGCGGGCTGGTTCGTGCCCAACGAATCTCCCTGTTGAATCAAATTGTAAATCTCGACATACCGATCGTCCGCGCCATCCGCAAGAACAGACGGCACCAGGAGGAGCAGCAAAACGACGACACCGAAAAGCCTTTTCATGACGTTGCATGTTAACGCGAGGCGCAAACATTTGGCAAGCAATCGACTGCTGAACGGGGATTCAATTTAATCAGCGCATTTCGCGGAGCTGCGTTGCCAAATCGTTTCAATGCATGATGTCCGCTGCGTTGACACCGGGAATTTACTTGTGTAGCTTTTCGCGAGTTATCGGTATGAGTTCAGTGTTGAACCAACATGTGCTCGTCTTAAACCGTCTATGGCAGGCGGTCAATATCTGCACGGCTCGTCGCGCGCTCACGCTGCTGTTTCAAGGCCACGCGCAGGCGGTTTTGACTTCGGACGACGGCTCGTTTCGCACCTATAATTTCACCCAGTGGTACGATTTCTCGCTGCGCGAACCGCACCCGGAATCAATCAAGACCATTTCCTTTCGCATCCGCGTGCCGCGCGTAATCCTGCTGGTCGTGTTCGATCGCATGCCGAAAAAGGAAGTGAAGTTCACGCGTCACAACATTTTTGAGCGCGATAAAAACATGTGCCAATATTGCGGGCACGTGTTTGACCGGAAAGATTTGAACCTGGACCATGTCATCCCCCGCGATCGCGGCGGCCCGACGACGTGGGAGAACATCGTTTGCTCTTGCATCGAGTGCAACACGCTCAAGGCCAACCGCACGCCACAGGAAGCGGGGATGCACCTGGTTCGCAAGCCGAAGCGACCGAAGTGGCGGCCGTTCGTGCAAATCAATCTCAGCCTGCATCAACACGACAGTTGGAAACACTTCGTGGATCTGGCGTATTGGAACGTGGAGTTGGGCGAAGATGTTTCTTAAGGAAGTCGATCCGACTTCTGCCCTCAGGCTTGCGCCGACTTGGCCGCTTCGATCATTTCCCAGAATTTAGGATTTTGCTGCAAGGCTTCATCCTCATCCATCTTCAATCCGGAGCGGAACAGAAAATCTTTCAGCGTATGGCGGCTGAGAATCCGATGAACGACTACGCCCAATTCGTGCTTTTCAAAGTAGACCCGATAATCACCGATGCGAAACCGGTGCAGGATGCGCCCGACGCGTTCGAGCTTGCCAAACTCCTCCAACTCGGTGGTCATGACCTGCTGCGGCAATCCACGAAACTCGCCGAGGATTTGCAATTGCAATTCCTTCGGCATCTTGGCCAACTCCGCCGCACTGGTCGGATTAAAAATAATTTGAAATGAACGCATGGGTGATTGGTAGCGCGTACGGGAATCGAACCCGTCTTTCAGCCTTGAGAGGGCCGTGTCCTAGCCGATAGACGAACACGCCAGCCGCTGCGTTTTATGCTATGCGCTTCCGACCGGATGTCAATGCCGGCGCGCTAATTTATTGTCCCGGCCCCACCGAGACCGCACCGCTTTGGCCACTGTTCAGGAAGGAGCCGTAGGCGGCATTTTGTTTCTGCAACAAAACGCCGTTGATCGGAACCGTCGCGCCGTCGACCGGGCTGGGGGCGGTGCCTTTGAAAAGCCCGGATGAAGTGGTGACCGTCATCGTCAGGCCGTCAGCACTCGTGACTTTATTGTCGGTCCCGAGCGTGAAGTGGTTCGTGGAGCTTTGCACCGGGTTGCCCAGTTGCAGGACGGAAATTCCTCCGGTCGGCACGTTCAGCAAGGGAACGCCGTTCGTAAAGGAATAAATCGAACCGACGGCATCAATGCCTTCGTTGAAATTGAATCCCGCAGGGTAGCCGGGTGAGGCGTTCGGCGCCGCCAACCAATAGAGCAGGCCATTGAAATCGCTATGGGCCAGATTGGTGAAGGTCATCCAGCCGAAAATGGCGCCGCCAGATTTTTTGTACGGCGCGACGAAGAGCGGCCATACGCCCAATTTGTTGATAAATGTTTTCTGAGCGGCCTTCGAGCCATCGCCCAAGACACCACTCAAAGTCACGTCGCCCGATATGTTCACGCTGACAGTCGCGTAACCGTTGCCAGCCGGTTGCACGGTGGAATCATTTCCGCCGGGGATGACCAGCGTGTATTTGTTGGTGCGTTCCGGCGCTGGGTTCGCTGCAGAAAAGAGAGCGCGCACGGCAAACAACGGCGAGGTCCAGCCCGGACCGCCAATCGAGCCGCTGATCTGGCCGGCATTCACGGGGTTCAACTGAAGTTGTACCGTGAGCGGACTTGAGCCTTTCGGCGTGACGGTGTTGGAATAGGTGCCGTCGGGCTCAAAAGTCCCGGAGAACGACAATTTGGTCCCGGAGGAGAACTGTCCTTTGGCGCTAAATTTGCCCACCCCGGTCAGCGTCAGATTGAATGACCCGGAGTTGGTGAGCGAAATGTTGTTGGTGTCGTAGAACAGTCCGGCGAACGGCCCCACCATCGTCACGAACGGATTCGGGAGGAAATTGACTTGAACGGTCATATTGCTCTGCACGGTGAATGAGAGTTTCGTTGAAGTCGTCAGAGGATTGCCGTCGGCGTCCGTCCAATTCACGAACAGGTAGTTAAAAGCCGGCTTGGCGGTCATGGTATAGGTCTTGCCGTTTTGGAGAAGCGCGCCGTTGTAGTTTGGATTTAAGGTCCCCTGCCCGGTCCCGAAGATAGTAATCTGACTGCTGGAGATATAATTAAACGAGACGCTGTTGGTCGTTGAAACGTTGTTGAAGGTGTCCACGGCATAAGCCTGCAGCGTGTTCGCGCTTTGACTCAGATTCAATCCGGCGGTCCAATTGGCGGTGTTGGTTGCCTGAATCCAGCCGCCGCCGTTCAATTGGTACCAGACGGCGGCAAGCTGGCCGTTGTCGGATGCTGTGCCGGTGGCGGTGAATACTGCGTTGCTGGCATTAAATTTTTTCCCTGACGGCGAAGTGATCACGATGGTCGGCCGGATGGGATCGGTAAAGTTGGCGGTAAACGTGAGGTTCGTTTCCATCACGAACGTGAGGGTCGCGTTTGTGTCGGTCAAACTTCCCGTCCAATTGATGAACGAGCAGCCGGCACCGGCTTGAGCGGTCATTGAATAGGTCTGGCCAAGTTGCAATCGCTGGCCATTTA
>DASZPR010000426.1:0-2926 GCA_035550235.1 Verrucomicrobiia bacterium
CGGTGATGGCGGGGCCGAAGAATTGACGGGGGCTTTTGCGCCAGCGATGGGTTTCAGAATGACCATCGGCAAACGCGAAGCCGCAACCGCCGGAATGATAACTCCCGGGACAATCTTTCCACACGGGACTCGCCATATCGAAAGCGAACGCTGCATCATTCAGACCGACGGGATCTTCATCGGTGAGGACCCAAAGCATGGACGGGCCGGGCGCCCGGATTTGAGCCGATTTGCCGTAGGTGATCCAGGGTGAATTGCGGCGGTGACTGAAACTGCCATCGAGCCACGGGCCGTTCACCGCCAGCGTAGGACTACCGCTGTGGTCGCCTCTTGCCGCATCGAACGCCGGACAAATCGTGCCCACGGCCTGGCTCATGGAGAAGGTGCGCGCGGCGGGGACGATCTGACCTGCGCTTCCGGCATTGGGACCGTCGTAGAGCCCCTGGCGTTTGTCGGCGGGGCAACGAAACAGGGTCACGTTTCCACCGAGATAGGAAATCAATAAGCTGCGGTCGGGGTCCTTGAGGACGTCGGGATTAAATTCGTCGGAGCCGCCCTGCCCGGCATTGCCGCCGGCCCAGTTGTGGCCGGGAACTTTGTTGGCATCGTCGGGATTAGGTGGAAAAAAATCGTTGTTTTCGCTGACGTAAAGAGTAATGGCCATCATCAATTGCTTGCCGTCATTGAGACAAAGCGCGCCTTGAGCCTTGCTCTTGGCTTTCGAGAGCACCGGCAATAACAAGGCTGCCAGAATGGCGATAATGGCAATCACCACGAGCAGTTCGATCAATGTGAACGCGCGCCTCATCATTACTCAGACACCGAGAAGCGGATTTTGTTACAGGGTTTTTCCAAATATCCACCCCCACCTCCCTATATATATGTCCGCCGAAGGGTAAAAAGGACATTTATTTTTAATAAAATATAAAACCTTTGTTGAGACCGGCTTTTTTGTAAATTCCGGCGCGTGACTTTGTCGAAACACTCCATGTATCGCGGGCGGATTGCGCCGTCACCGACGGGTTATCTGCACATCGGGCATGCGCGGACGTTCTGGACCGCGCAGGAACGGGCCAAGGCGGCGAACGGCGTGCTGGTGTTGCGGAATGAGGATTTGGATCGCGCGCGATGCAAACCGGAATTTGTGGCGGCGATGATGGAGGATTTGCGGTGGTTTGGTTTCGAATGGCAGGAGGGGCCGGACGTGGGCGGGCCCTTTGCGCCATACAATCAAAGCGAATGTTATCCGATTTATCGCGAGACGCTTGCGAAGTTGGAGCGCGGCGGATTCGTTTACCGGTGCGTGTGTTCGCGGAAGGATCTGCAGTCGGCGGCGCGAGCACCCCATGCGGAAGATGAGGAGGAACCGATTTATCCGGGGACGTGCCGCGATTTGAAAGCGGAACAAATTGGGAACCGGAAATTCTGCTGGCGGTTTCGGGTACCGGATGGCGAGGCGATTTCTTTTGCGGACAGTCATTTCGGGCCGCAGCGATTTGTGGCGGGACGCGATTTTGGAGATTTTGTGGTATGGCGCTCGGACGATGTGCCGGCGTATCAATTGGCGTGCGTGGCCGATGATGCCGCGATGCAAATCACGGAGGTGGTGCGCGGCGCGGACTTGCTGGTGAGCACGGCGCGGCAGATTTTACTGTATCGCGCCCTCGGTTTGACGACGCCGGCGTTTTACCATTGTCCTCTCGTTACCGATGAAACGGGAGCGCGACTGGCAAAACGAAGTGACGCGTTAAGCCTGCGGCAATTACGGAGCCAAGGCAAAAATCCGGCGGCCATTCGTGAGACCTGGTAAACGGCATCCAGGCAGTGGTCCAACCGGGTGGGCTTCATCTTTACAATTGTAAAGATTCAGCTTGACGGCTCTACAAGTGTAGAGAATACTCGCCCTCGTCATGCCCAAAAAGGAAATTGAACTCACCGAAGCGGAGTGGACCATCATCAAGGCAATCTGGGAACACGAGCCTTGCACGGCACCGGCCATTCAGCAGGCGTTGGAGAAGGAGACAACCTGGACGTATAGCACCGTGCGCACATTGATGGATCGCATGGCGGCCAAGGGCTTGGTGGCGGCAAAAAAGGAGCGCAATGTGACACTGTATTCTTCAGTGATCACGCGGGCGCAGGCGCAGCGCGGGGAATTGCTGTATGCGCTAAAGAACGCTTTCAACGGCGCGCTGACGCCGATGGTGCAATGCCTGATCGAGACGCGGGACCTCAACGCGGATGAGCTGGCGCAATTGGAATCACTGATCAAAACAAAGAAGAAAAACGCGAAGAAGTAAACCTTCAACCCGGAACATTGATGAACTCTTCCATCGACTCGCTGAATATGTGGGGCGCGCGTTTTCTGGATTTTGCGGTGCCCATGTGGTGGCAATCGAGCCTGCTGATTGCGGCGGTCTTTACGCTCGATTTTCTGTTTCGAAGAAAGATTCGGGCCGCAATCCGCTACTCGTTTTGGTTTGTGGTGTTCGTGAAGTTGGTGGTGCCACCGACGCTGGCGTTGCCGACGGGGGCGGCGTGGTGGTTACGGGGACGTCCGGTTCCGGCGACGCCGTCACAGCATCGGATAATGGCCGTTCACTATAGCGATGTGGCGAGCGACTATGTTCCGCTGGTGGCGCAATCAACGTATGTCGCGCCGCCGGCGCCCAAGCTTTCGCGTGAGGGGTGGGTTTTGATTTTGGCGATGGCGGTGAGCGGATTACTTGCCGTGTGGCTGATCCTTCGCTGGCGGCATGTGGCGGGGTGTGTTCGCGGGACGACGGCAGCGAGCGAGGAAATTTCCGAGATGCTGGCGCAAGCGCGGCGACAGGCGGGTATGCGAAGGAGTGTGGCGCTGCGGGTAACGTCGGAAGCGATGTCGCCGGCGGTCTGCGGATTGTTCAAGCCGGTGATTTTGCTGCCG
>DASZPR010000427.1:0-4115 GCA_035550235.1 Verrucomicrobiia bacterium
AGCTCAATAAGTCCTCGGGTTCGACGAATTGCAAAACTTTTTCGCGGTTGATGGCGGCGGTTTTATAATTGTCTTCAACCGCGCGGAAACCCATTACGTTTTTGCCGAGGCGACGTTGGATGATGCGTTCCAAGCCGACGAACGCGCCGCCGCAGATGAACAGAATGTCCGAGGTGTTCACGCGGATATATTCCTGTTGTGGATGCTTGCGGCCGCCTTGCGGTGGGACGTTGCACGTGGTGCCTTCCAAAATTTTCAGCCACGCTTGTTGTACACCTTCGCCAGAAACGTCGCGTGTGATGGAGACGTTCTCGGTCTTGCGGGCGATCTTGTCGATTTCGTCGATGTAAACGATGCCGCGTTGCGCGCGTTTGACGTCGTAGTCGGCGTTTTGCAACAGGCGCAGGATAATATTTTCGACGTCTTCACCGACGTAACCCGCTTCGGTCAATGTGGTGGCATCGGCGATGGCGAAGGGCACGTCGAGAATTTGCGCGAGCGTGCGGGCGAGCAACGTCTTGCCGGAGCCGGTCGGTCCGATCATAAGAATATTGCTCTTCTCGATTTCCACTTCCGAGTGCGGGTCGGGCGGGGCATCGGTCGCTTCAGCTTCCTCCGGAGTTTCGCCCTTGCCCGGCAAATCCTGCAGGATGCGCTTGTAGTGATTGTGGACGGCGACGGAGAGCGTCTTCTTGGCGTGCTCCTGGCCGATGCAATATTTGTCGAGCTGCCGCTTGATTTCGGCAGGTTTGGGAACCGTCACGCGCGGCTTTTGCTTCTTGGTCGCCGCCGCAAATTCCTTGTCGAGGACGTTTTTGCATAGGACGACGCAATTGTCACAGATGTAAACGCCGGGACCGGCAATGAGTTTCTTCACTTCCGCGTGTGATTTACCGCAGAAGCTGCAAAGCGTGATGTTGGTTGGTCGAGCCACTCGAATTTACGATTTATGATTTTCGATTTCGATTTCAGCGTCGTTACTGAATCTTATTCTTTCTTATCGGCTAAACTGGTCGCGCGTTCAGCGAGATTTGGAATCTCTTTGCGCGATTGGACAACTTCATCGACCAGCCCGTAAGCCTTCGCTTCTTCGGGAGTCATGAAATTGTCGCGGTCCGTGTCTTTTTCCACCTGATCGATGGATTTCCCGGTGTGTTTGGAAATAATTCCATTCAGGCGTTGCTTCAATTTCAGCATATACCGTACCCGAATTTCCACGTCCGTGGCCTGTCCTTCCGCGCCGCCAAGTATCTGATGGATCATGACATTGGAGTTCGGCAGGGAATAGCGTTTGCCCTTGGTTCCCGCACACAAGAGCACGGCGCCCATGCTGGCGGCCTGGCCGATGCAATAGGTATTCACGTCGCACGTGAGGAACTGCATGGTGTCGTAAATCGCGAGGCCGGCTGTCACGCTGCCGCCGGGGGAATTGATATAGAGGTGAATGTCCTTCTTCGGGTCGTTCATCTGGAGGAACAACATTTGGGCGATGATGAGGTTCGCCACCATATCGTCCACGGGTGTGCCGAGGAAAACGATGCGGTCAACCAGCAGGCGGGAATAGATGTCGTAGCCACGCTCGCCGCGTCCAGTTTGCTCGACGACCATGGGAACCAAAAAGTTTTTCATGTCAGATTTCATCTCTAGTGCCGCAACGTAAAGGAGGGTTCCCGGGAGGTCAAGCGCTGGCGACGGCTAATAATCCTTCCTGATTGAGTCAAACGCGCTTTGCGCTTGTTTGTTCGGCAAGGTGTGGTAATTCAGTTTCTCTAGCTGTCAAGACGACCACAGGAACCCATGCTTCCAACCTTCAGCTTCCGGACCGAAAAATCCAGCGAACGCTCGCGACATCCTGCTGGAGCTTGGGGAAAAATTTGGTGGTTGGCGGCGGCCATCGTTTGCGTTTCCCGGGAGAGTGTTCACGCCGCCAATCTCGACGGCACCGAACGGAGTGAGAGTGCATACGTCATCACCAATGCCGCTCAATTCCGGGCGGTGCCTCCGGAAATTTTCCTGGGCCCTTGCGCTTTTCGATTAAATGGCGTGGTGACATGGGTCGATACAAATCGCGATTTGCTCGTGGTTCAGGATGAAACGGGCGCGGTGGCTATGAGTCCTGCTGCGGGTATCCGAGACTTGGAGGTGCAGGTTGGGCAGCGAGTTTCGTTGGCTGGTTCGGGATGTTCACCGGGCGTGGTGGGTTTTCCCAATTATCCGTACCGCCCTTCCGGCTCGGACGTGCGAACACTGTTCGAAGCTCCAGGTCATTGGGACGAATATTATTTGACGCGCATGCGGGGATATCTGCGCCCGCCGGTCACGGGCGAATACACGTTCTGGATCGCGAGCGATAATTCATCGGAACTGTGGCTGAGTTCGAATGAGGATCCGCGCAAGATGAAGCAAATTGCTTCCATCGCGCGTTACAATTGGGTCGCGCCGCGCGAATGGTCGCGATTTCCTTCGCAACGATCGGAGAGCATTCTTTTGCAAGGCGGGCAAAGCTATTACATCGAGGCCGACCAGGAGCAGGCCACTGGCGATGATCATTTGGCGGTCGCGTGGCAGGGACCGACGGAAAAGCAATCGGTCATCCCAGGCGTTTATCTGACGCCATGGGTGGACAACGTGGCTTCGCTCTCGGCGACGAACGGAATTTTGCGCGAGTACTGGTTGGATTTTTCGTTGGGCAGTCTTGCCACGATCACCGGGCCGCGGCCTTTCGATTCCATACTCAATGTTGAAAAATTGTGGGTGATGTCGCGAGACTCGGCGACTCTGCCGAAACCACTTTCGATCACCTTAAATCAGCAACTGCGGCCGGAGGAACGATTCAATTGGGTGGAGGCCCAAGGGGAGGTGACGTTTACCGGCAAGGATGATAGAGGCGGTTTTTTGGAATTGTCCGACGACGAGGCGCAAATCCAGGTGCGGGTGGCGGAGAGCGACCCCGAGGTATTGCGCTCTTTTCAAAATGCCACCGTGCGCGTCACGGGAGTTTGTGAAGGGGTGTACGACGCGAAAGGAGTGTTGGTCCCCGGGTTAATTTGGACGACAAAAGACAACAATATCGCGATGGTTGAGACGGCGAAGGCAAATCTCGCATCGGTAGGGCAGTCCTCGAAACCTACTTCAACCAACAACGCCCAGGGAGTGATGGGTTTTTATAATTTGCACGGGGTGGTCACTTTTGACGACCAGGTTTTCGGCGAGGACATCATGTTCGTGCAGGATGAAACAGCGGTTGTTTTGGTTTCATTGAAAGAGCGTAGCTTTAAGAATCGATTTGAAGTGGGCCGATGGGTTGAATTGGGCGGCGGCGCCAAGGCGGGAAAAAATATTCCCACACTCATTCCGCTGTCGGTCATGGAACTGGGCTGGCGTTCGATGCCGGTGCCGGCGACGCAGCCTTTGAAGTTTCCCATACCGGGAAACCGGGACGGCCGATGGACGGAATTGGAAGGCGTGGTTCACTCGGTTAATCCCAATGGCACGCTGACTTTGTCCGGCGTCGCCGGCTTGCTCTCTGTTTGGATTGGCAAATCCACCAATGACAATTTGAATCGACTCGTGGATGCGAAGGTGCGCTTGCGCGGAGTTTTATCTTTGACGCTGCAGGACTCGCCGTTATTGCTCGTGCCCTCCATGAGTTTTGTAAATGTCGAAAAGGAATCGCCTGGAGATCCTTTTGCGATGCCAGCGTGTTTGGTGTCCAACATTTTTGCAGGCGACGCCGACCTCGCGCTGGCGCACCGAGTGAAGCTGACGGGAACTGTTACGCTGAATAATGGGCGGGTGCTCTTCATACAGGATGGGGCGGCGGGTGTTCGTTTGCAGCCGATCGAACACGGAGGATGGCCACCAGGCCAGCCAGTGGAAGCGGTCGGCTTTCCAGGCGTGAGCGAATCGGTTCACACGTTGACACAAGCGATGGTTCGTCCAATCGGCGGCGTTCATGAAATTATACCGTGGAAGCTGGATGGCGGCGACGGCATTTCGTTCAATCGCGCGGGGACTTTAGTTCAGGTCAATGCCACATTGATCGGTCAGCATAGAAAACCTGGCAGCCAGATTTTGGAACTGCAGGAAAAGCAGCGGCTGTTCGAAGCCGAGTT
>DASZPR010000428.1:0-8094 GCA_035550235.1 Verrucomicrobiia bacterium
ACCGGCGGCGCGACGCTGGAGGAATTAAAGAAACATTCGCCCGATTGGGCGGTGAAGGATTTGCGGGAAATCACCGCGAAGGAAGTCATTGGGAAACCGAAAAAGAAAAAAGGAAAAGCGGTAAATTGAGTTGAAGAGCCATTCTTAAACTCCTTAACCCTTAAACTCGTTCACTCCCCAACTCAATGACACCCGCATCCCGGACCGCATCCGCCGCCGCCACGTTTCGGCGCAGGCGATGCGCCGCCCCCCGCGTTCGCTGACGCGAAAGTGGAGAATTTTTTCTCCAGCTTCGTCGAGCCGCATTTCGGGCATTTGGTGCCCTTCCAATCGCTCGAGCGGATGAGAATCTCGCTGTCCTTGCCGCATTGTTCGCAGTGAAATTCGTAGATTGGCATGAGAAGAAAATAACGCCACGGCGAAAAATCTCAAGAATCAATCTAGCGGACGGAATTTGCCAATCGACCCATTTCCGGCAGGCGCTTGCGCAAACGTCGTAATGCATCTCGCACACTGTCCGTTACGCGTTTGAGCGCGAGTTTTTCTTTCGCCGGCGGAATTTGCCAAATGCCAGCCGGCAATGCGAAGTCACGATTTGAGGACTCGTTCCACGAAATGGCTCGGGAGGCGCCCAGGTATTGAGCAAGTTTCTCAGGCATGGGCAAGTTCGCGCGCTGAAAATAAAACGCCACGAGAACCGCCATTGTGCGGTGCATCGCTTCGTTGCGATAGGTCAATTCCCGCCGGGAAAAATGGAGATATGGATACGGATTCGCCTCCCACACCACCGGCGTTCCCTCCGAATCCAGCGAATAATCGAATGCCACAAAATCCAATCCCAGCGCCTCCCGCGCGCGTTGAAAAGCATCGTGATGCGGGCAGGGCGATTCGATGTAGGCGATTTCCTGCCCGCGCGTCGTTTCGTTGATGACCCGTTTTTCCCCGCGCGTGATCCAATCCGCGGAAACCTGCAAATGATGTGGCACGCCGAAATCACCGGCCACCACATAGCGATACTTCCGATAAAGCCCATCGCGCGCATCCGGCAAATCGACAAGTTGAATCGCAACCGGCTCTTTGAATCGATGAAGAGGGATCGCCCGCGCCTCCTCCGGCGTATCCGCGCGGATCATTTTCCCTCCGTGCCCGCAATCTTCGCGGACAAAAAACGGAAACGCAAAGCCGAGAAAATTCTTCCGGAACGCGTCCGCATCATCGATGCGGACCACATGCGGCGCGCGCAAACCCGCCCTGGCCATAAGACCAGCGCCTGTCGATTTGCCCGCGCGCGCCAGTCGCTCCGGGCGATTCACGACCGGGACTTTTTGAAGATCGCATTCTCCGGTCAGCTTCCGCGCCTGGTCATACGTGCGTTTGCACCATTGTTCCACCGGGTCCTGCAGCCAGGGAATCATCAGGGCGGGAACCGGGGTTTTCGGGAGAACGCACGGCAGGGCGCGCGTTTCAAAAAGACTGCGTTCCGCGGGAAGATTCAGCGCCACCCAATCCAACACCACATCATAAAATCCGCGATACCTGGACTTATGGTGGACGATCAAAAATGCAGGGGCAGCAGCCATGGCCTAATTGTTATGTCGGCCGCCCATCTTCATAGCGCGTGGCGAAATAATCCTTCAGATAAACGTGCAGCGCCGGTTTATCACTTGCCCAGCGCCACGCGCCAGATTCACCGATCGCGATGTCCCGCGCCGGATTGAAATCGTGCGGGCGCAATCCGGAATGCCGCAGGCCCGGTCGGCGATCCTGCATTTCCCCGTGCCACAGATGAACGATTCGGCCCTGCACGTGCCCCACATTTCCTTTCACGTCTTGATGAAAAGGCCGCGCCCAGTCGAGATACGCGCGGCGCTGCCAATCGTTCATGTGATGCAACTCCATCGCCAGTTCCGGATGCCCATAGGCCGCGCAGGCCAAAGCCGTATCGCCGCCGCCAATGATCGAGGCGTCAAATAGCCCATGCCGTTGCAGCAGCTCACGCCGCGCTGCCCAGGCCATGCCGGGGGAGACCGTACCGCCGATACGTTGCATCACCCGCTCGATGCAAGTCTTGAATGAAATGCCGGATTGCACGGTTGCGGCCACCGACGGTTGTTCCATCCAGCCGGGCGCAATGGGAAATTCATCGGGAATGACCCCGGCGGGCGCGTGAAGAACGTGGCTGAAGGGTTGCAACAGCGGAGATTGCTTGAGCGCGGCCACAACTTCCTCCGGCCAATTCTTGTTCTCGAATAAAAGGTCGCAGTCCATCCAGACGACATATTTGCACTCGGGCGGCAGGTGCAAGAGACCGTGATTGAGCAACCGCTCCTTTTGCCACATGACATCGCCGTGCGCGCAGCGGACCAGAATGTCCGCGTCTTTCTCTCCCAGCACGAAATCGTTCCCCGCCGAAAGTTCAATCGTCAACAACGGCGCCGAGACGTGCTCGCGGAAAAATCGATAATTCGCCGGGCGCTGCCGGTAACCGGCAAAGTTGAAATACGTTGTGATAACCCATATTTCCGAAGAAACCAGTTGGCGGGTGGGCGGCCTCATTTGAATAGTGGCTCCTCCGCCGAGGCTTTACGAACCAGGGTCAACCCATCGCCGAAAGGCACATCAAACACCTGGAATTTGGGATCCTTCCGCAGTTCAAGCATGAAATCGCGAACGCGGTGCTCGTAAACTTTATCCGTACCATAAATGCGCGAGGGCCGCACACGGATGCTGTCGTGAAAGAAAACCACGCCGCGCCCCGATAACCGCGATTCGAACGCCTCAAAATCAAAACGCGCCTGTTCGTGCGAATGATAACCATCGATGAACACCAGGTCCACTTCGCCAAGATTTTTGTAGGCGGCGCTTTCGACGAATTCCTGCGTCGTCATGCAGTGGTGTTCGATATTGTTCAGCCCGAATTTCGCGAAGTGAGCGCGGACTTTATCCGGCTCGCGCCAGAAATTATCCACGAGCGAAGGGTCGATGAACAGCACCTTGCCGTTTCCGTTTTCGGCCAATGAGCGGCCCAGCACGAGCGGCGCGAAGCCACGATAGGACCCGATGACAACCGCCGTGGCAGGGTTGACCACGCGCGCCATCCCGTAGTAAAGCCAGCCGAGACCCAGATTTCCCGACTGCGGATTTTGCGCGTGACCCATCCCTGACAGACCGTCATCACCGAGCACCTGAGCTATCCAGGTATTCAATGAAGTAGGATTCAATTATGACAACTTTGTAATGAATGCCTCAGGTGCGCGCAAATCAAATAGCGCGCCGAGGGCAGCCGTATTTCACCCGATACCACCTGCGTTGAATTACCCTCCTGCGGAGTAGCACATGTCCCCATCGGCATAAGGGAGACCGCTCGGCTAAGTTTTATCCACGCCACCGCCAAGGATGAAGAAACGGTGGCCGGCCGGGGGCCAGAGGAACTCAACCAATTATGAAAAAGATAATATTTGGCATTTTGCCAGTCATTGCAGGCGCGTTCCTTAGCGGATGCGCCTCACATCATCAGCAGATGACCATGACCACGTATGAACCGACGACCACGACCCGCACCACGCGTACGGTGGTGGTGACTGAAACACCGCCGGCCCCCAAGGTGGAAGTGGAAACGGCCCCGCCCAGCCCGGCGCACGTCTGGATACAGGGGTACTGGATGCACGTGGATGACCATTGGGTGTGGGTTCCGGGCCATTGGGAAATGCGCCCCCGCGAAGGCGCCGTCTGGGTCCCGGGCCATTGGGACAAAGATGCCGCGGGCACTGGCTGGGTTTGGACTGCCGGTCACTGGGAATGAGCGACGGACAAGGACGCTTTGCTACGGCACACCCGTGGCGTGATGCGTGTTCCGTGTTGCGTGAATTTCTGGTGAAGCGTATTGACGAATTCACGCAACCCGCAACACGGCGAACTCAAACATTGAACTTAAACAACATCACGTCGCCATCTTTGACGACGTATTCCTTGCCTTCCATCCGGTAAAGGCCTTTCTCCCGCGCCGCCGCCACCGAGCCGCATTTCATTAAATCATCGTAAGCAACCGTTTCGGCCTTGATGAACCCGCGCTCAAAGTCCGAGTGAATGACTCCCGCCGCCTTCGGCGCCGTGTCGCCCACATGAATCGTCCATGCGCGCACCTCTTTTTCGCCCGCCGTGAAATACGTGCGCAACCCGAGCAAATGATACGTCGCGCGAATGAGCTGGCCCACGCCGCTTTCGTTCACGCCCAGTTCCTTCAAAAATTCCTTCTCCTCCTCGGGCGACAGATCGATCAAATCGCTCTCAATCTGCGCACTGATGACCACCGCCTCGCAGGCGAAATGTTGTTTGGCATAATCGCGCACCTTGACCACGTGCGGGTTCGTATCCGCCGTGGCGAGATCGCCTTCCTTCACATTGCACGCAAAAATCGTCGGTTTGTCCGTCATCAGCCAGAACAGGCGCGACACCGCTTTTTCTTCCGGCGCGAGTTCGAGCGTGATGGCCGGTTTGCCGGAATTGAGATGCGGCTCAAGTTTTTTCAGCACTGCTTCTTCCGCCAGCGCCACTTTATCGCCGCGCTTGGCATCCTTCGCGACTTTCTCCAGCCGTTTTTTCACCGCGTCCAAATCCGAAAGCACTAACTCGGTCGTAATCGTTTCGATATCGCGAATCGGATCGATCGCGCCCGCCACGTGATGAATATCCGCATCCTCAAAACAACGCACTACCTGCACAATGGCGTCCACCTCGCGAATGTGGCTGAGAAATTTGTTGCCGAGACCTTCGCCCTGCGACGCGCCTTTGACAAGACCGGCGATGTCCACAAACTCAACTGCGGCCGGAATGATCACGGAAGTTTTCGCCACTTTCGAGAGCGGTTCGAGCCGCGCGTCGGGCACCGTCACGATGCCGATATTCGGGTCGATGGTACAAAAGGGATAATTCGCCGCCTCCGCCTTTCGGGTGCGGGTGACGGCGTTAAACAATGTGGATTTGCCGACATTAGGCAAACCGACGATTCCAGCTCTCAACATAATGAACTCCGCTTGATGACTGCGTTACTACAAGTCCGATAAACTGCGCTCTGCGAGCGTGCGTTACAAGCGGGAAGTTGTTGTCGGGGGTGTTCAAATTCCGCTCGCCAAAGCAATCTCGCTTGATAAAGATATTTCCGTTCTACCGCCCATTATGAAGACCAAACATTATTTAAATCTGGCACTGCTCTGCGCGGCCGTGGTATTGCCGACCGGCTGCGCCTCCGACAATAACGGCTCAACCGCCAACAACAACCCGCCTGCGAAAAAGGACGACCGGCCCATTAGTGAAAAATTGAAGGTCGGAATGACCAAGGACGAAGTGCGCGCGGCCCTCGGCAATCCCAAAGGCACCACTGTCACCAGCCAGGGCATGGAAATCTGGCAATACAATGACAACGAGAAAGCGTGGATTCCGTTTTATGCCATCAGCGGCGGCAAGTTCAAATACACCATCGTCAACTTCGATGCTGACGGCAAGGTGAAGGACTGGTCCACCAGCGATCACGCGCTGTTCTAAGCGATCCTTTTCGAACGTTTCTCCAGAACGCGCTGCCTGATTCCAGTCGGGCAGCGCTTATTTTTTCCGACTGAACCTGGAATCGGCTTTCGCTGTTCGCGAGAGCGTCCTGGACCGCGGCAGAGCAACGGTGTTACTTAGCAAGTTGAAATTGAGGGTTTTTAAGGAGACGGTTCATGAGGATGACCAGTTTGCGCATGGCAGCGACGAGAGCGACTTTTGGTTTTTTGCCAGCGGTGCGGAGGCGGAGATAAAAGGCCTTGAGGATGGGATCGAACTGAACCGCACTCAAAGCTGCCATGTAAAGAGCGCGCCGAGCGATTTTGCGGCCGCCAGTGATATGGCGGTTACCGGTTTGAGCACCGCTATCCCGATTGTAGGGGGCTACCCCGACGAGCGCAGCGGCGGCATGGTCGGAGAGTTTTCCCAATTCCGGGACTTGGGCCAGGACCGTGGCCGCAGTGACGAGACCCACGCCGGGGATGTCATCCAGGCGTTGAGCCCGAACCTTTAGGTCTGGATCGGCGGCGATGAGTTCAGCGATGGCAGTGTCACAGGAGGCAATCTGCTTTTCCAAGAGTTTTTGGAGTTGGCGGGTTTGGCGCTGGAGCAACTTATCGGTGTAGTGAGCTGCGCGGTTGGTTTCGGCAATCCGAGCCTCGATGAGTTGGAGTCGCCGCTGAGAAAGCTCATTCAAGCGAGCCTGGGTGGCCGAGGGTGCCAGCGTGGCGGCAGGTGTAAAGGTGCGACCGTATTCGCTCAGGATGGCGGCATCGATGGGATCGGTTTTGGCGCGCAGCCCCTTGGCTTTGGCAAAGTTTCGGACGCGGCCCGCTTCAACTATGGAAACGGGTTGAGCGGCGGCATGCAGGATGCGAACGACGGGGCGTTCGTAGCCGCCGGTGGCTTCACAAACGACGTGGGCGCGGCAATGGCGGCTTAAGAGTTTGAGGAGTTGGGTGTGACCTGCCGAGTCATTGGTCAAAGGGAAAGATTTTCCGGCCACATCAAGTTGCAAAGAGGACTTGGCAACATCGAGGCCGACATAGAGGATAGCGGTATTGTTCTGACTCATACTTGTAGATACGAGCTACGATAATTTTAGAGTTGTCGTGCTCAAGCAACGGTTCGAGTTTGGGACAATGGGCGGACGCGGAACGAGCTCTGACACGCAGTGCTCGAAGGCCTGCTAGGGCTGCACGTTCCCGCGCCGCCGCCGCCTTCCCGCCTGCAGGCGGGAAGGCGGCCCAACTTGGCTTGCTTTCGCAAGCCCGCCAAGTCCGACAAAAAAGAAGATACAAGGGCTGGTGCACTCCAAAACCTGGGAGGCAGTTCGCAGCCCTTCACTCCTGAACCGCTTCGCGAATCATCTCTTTGAACTTGTCCACGCCCTGGTCAAACCCGGCCGAAATCGGCAACACCGGCGTCTTCTTCACCTTGCGTTTGAATTTCTTCAAGTTCTCTTCCGCCACCGACTCGTCCATTTTATTCGCGACGACCAACCGCGGCTTATCCAGCAGCGCCGGATCATAAAGCTCCAGTTCCGTCAGGAGATTTTTATAATCGTCCCATGGCTCGCGGTTGTCCGTGCCCGCCATGTCGAGCAGCACCACGATAATTTTGCAGCGTGAAATGTGGCGCAGAAACGAGTGGCCCAGCCCCACGTTTTTGTGTGCACCCTCAATCAATCCCGGCACGTCGCAAACCGTGAGCCGATACCAGTCGGCGTACTCGACAATGCCAATCTGCGGATGCAACGTCGTGAAGGGATAGGGTGCCACCTTCGGCCGCGCCTTGGAAATCGCCGTAAGCAACGTAGACTTGCCCGCATTCGGATAGCCGACCAACCCCACCTCCGCCATGATGCGCAGTTCAAAAAGGTAATCCCCCTCGCCACCGGCCTCGCCCGGCTGGGCAAAGCGCGGCGCCTGGCGCACGGACGTCGCAAAATTCCGATTCCCCAATCCGCCGCGCCCACCCTTGCACAAGATGAACCGCTGGCCGTGCGTCGTCAGATCGGCGACCAATTCGCCTTTTTCGCTGTCGTCGTGCTCACCCTCGCCGGAATCCTCCTTCGACAAATCAATCTCCATCGCCGCACCGCCGGCTGAGTGCCGAATGAGCGGACGCTTGCCGGTGCCCGTCTGTAACTTTGGCGGGCCGGAAACTTCCTCCTCCGATTCCTCCACATCTTCCTCCGGCGGAAGTTCAGCCGAAGGCAACCGCCACACTAGCGTTCCGCAGGGCACCTTGATGATCAGATCTTTTCCCGCGTGGCCATCCATGCCCTTGCCCAGGCCCATTTTGCCGTCCTGCGCGAGAAGTTTCGGCTGATAATACTGCGCGATCAAATTGTTCAAATCGTGATCCGCTTCGAGAATCACATCGCCGCCGCGCCCGCCGTTGCCGCCGCTGGGGCCGCCTTTGGGAACGTATTTCTCGCGCGAAAACGCCACACACCCCTTGCCGCCGTGACCAGCGCGCGCGTAAATTTTAATTTCGTCGATGAACATGGATTAATTAATAAGGAAAGCAGGAAACTATGAAGCCGAT
>DASZPR010000429.1:0-3156 GCA_035550235.1 Verrucomicrobiia bacterium
GACGATCCCCTGAAACGCGAGCACCGCGGCATCAGAGAGATGGTCCACGCGTTGTAACATGCCGCCGCTGGTGAGAATACCCCCCAGCAAAATGGAAACGAACAGCACTCCCAAGCCATTCTGTCGGGCAACGAAGGCCACCAGGATTCCGGCGTAGCCGTAGCCTGCAGCGAGAGATTCGTTGGCGCTCCCTTGAACGGCGGCAATTTCCGCCATTCCGGCGAGGCCGGCAGCCGCGCCCGCGAGAAAGCAGGTGATCAGTGATATTTTTCCGACGGAAAGCCCGGCAATGCGCGCTGCGCGGATGTTGCCGCCGATTACCCTGACTTTGAAACCAAACGTGGTGTGTTCGATCAAAATCCAGGCAATGAGACAGGCAACCACGCCATAGACCAGGCCGAAATGCACGCGCGAACCGGGGATGTTCCCGAGTTGGCTGGCTTCGGGGATGGGATAGCTCGAAGGCTTGTTGAGGCTGGCAGGGTCGCGCATCGGCCCGTTTACCAGGTGATTCAGGATGGCGATAGCAATGTAATTCATCAGCAAGCTGGAAATGACTTCGTTGACGCCGCGATAAAATTTCATCGCGCCCACGGCCATAATCCAAAGTCCGCCGAAGGCCATGGCCGCAATTGCCATGCTGACGAGTGCAACGTAGTGTGGCGCGGTGGTCCAGGTCGTGCCGATGATCACCGTGCCCAGTCCGCCCATGACCAGCGCGCCTTCATTGCCGATGACCACCATGCCGAGGCGCATGGGCAGGGCGGTGCAGAGAGCGCACAACATGATGGGCGCGGCACGAATGAGCGTGTTTTGAAACGCGAACCAGCTGCCAAACGCCGCGCGGTAAATAGAGTGATAAACGGAAAAAATGTTTGCACCGGCGAAGGCACAGAAAATGCCGAAGGCAATCAGCGCCACCAACAGCGCGCCGACCCGGATGACGACCGATTCAATGAGTGCGCGCCAGTTGCGAGTTTCCGGCTCGACTGGCGCGAGGGTCGTGACCGCCCCCAGTTCAGCCGAGGCGGAACTGGGTTTTTCAGTGGCGGCGATCGTTTCCATGGTTTTGGTTCCTTGAAGGGGCGGTTCGAATCAGCCGCCGGTTTTGCCGATGACTCCTTCGACGAGGTAATCCATCTTCTCCAGCGCAATGTCCTGTTGCTTCATTTCCGTTCCCGACGGAATGACCACTTTGCCAGTGTTGTCCTTGAGTTCGCCGTGGTAGATGACCATGGAGCCATCCATGAATTTAGCTTTTGCGGCGTCGGCATCCGCCTTGGCTTTCGCGCCGACCATCGGGCCGTAATCGGAGACCGTGCAGAAACCTTCCTTCAATCCGCCGCGAATCAGGTGCGGAATGGTGCCGGCCATGAGTGATTTGCCGTCGTGAACCCATTGTGCGTAGTCGGAATAAATCTTCGTCCAGTTCCATTCCGCGCCGGTGAGATAGCCTTTGGGCGCGAGCGCGGATTGATTCGCATGATAACCGGTGCACATGACCCCGCGTTTTTCGGCGGTGGTTATAATCACCTTCGGGCTGTCCACATGACAGGTGAGCACATCCACGCCTTGATCGATCAAGCTGTTCGCCGCCTCGGCTTCCTTGACCGGCAGGGACCAGTCACCGGTGAAAATGACCTGCACGGTGGCATCGGGAACCACGCTGCGCGCACCGAGCGTGTAGCTGTTGATGTTGCGGAGGACCTGGGGAATCGGTTTCGCCGCGATGAACCCAAGTTTTTTTGACTTGGAAGTTTCAGCCGCAACGATGCCGCAAATATATTCGGCTTCATCAATGTACCCGAAATAGCTGCCAACGTTTGGGGGGCAGTCCTTCGTCCACATACCGCCGCAGTGGAAGAATTGTACCTTGGGATAATCCTTGGCGATTTTCAGAATGTGCGGATTGAAATAGCCGAACGAAGTGGGAAAAAGCGCCGTGGCGCCATCCTGCTCGATCATTTCGCGCATGGTTTCCTGGACGGCGGTGGTCTCGGGCACGCTGGCCTCTTCGAGGGCCTTGACCCAGGCGAGCTTTTGCACGCCTGCGCAGCCCTGCGCATGCGCCTGGTTGTAGCCGTAATCATCTTTGGGCCCTACGTAAATGAAGCCGATGGTGGTTTTATCGGCTGCGGATGTGCTGGCGGGCAACAATGCCAGCACCGCAAGTCCAGCGGCGAAAAGGGAATTCAAAATCTTTTTCATATTCGTTGGTTATGTGAGTTGATTTGGAGTCAGGATGTATCAGAAGAAAATGGAGACGCCCGCGTAACCTTGCACAGAGTCGCGAGTTGGTTTACCGGGGGCATTGAATTCGTTCAGGTGATACAGGTTGTTATCTACGAAATATTGGTAACGAGCACCCGCATGAAAGCTCCAATGGCCATAGCCTTTGGGCATGAAGTTCATGGGCACGGTGGCCTTGAGGCCCAATTCGAAAAGTCCCACCGTGGAAGCGTTGCCATAGTATTCGCCGTAAAACCGTTCATTGGGCAACAGCACGCGGCAAGGCGCTTCAATTTTCAGGGAACCCAAATCTTTGAAAGTATAGCCGGGATCCACGCCGACCTCGAAATAGTAGCTGGAGCCGGGCGCGGCATGGCTGCCGGATTTCGGCGAAGGGCCAAAGACGGCTTCGGGCACGTCGGCATCAGTGGCTTTTCCGTCCAACTCCTGCCAGAACTCAAAATACGGATGGAGAGCGAACTTTTTGAGATATTGCGTGTCGTCAAAACTCAACTTCGTATCGAGGTGCTGCGAAGTGCCGATGTCGAGAATTTGCATGGCGAACGCGGTGTAGGTCACGTCCAGTTTGAAATTTTTCGCAAAGCCCACGGAAATGCCGGCAATCGGATCGATTTCCACCCAGTGCGTTTTGGGGTTGCTGCCGAAAGGTGCATGTTCGGAAACGCCAACGGTTGAAAAGTCATTCCAGACGCCGGGCACGAGTGTGACATCGTTGATGAAGGAATCGCCGTGATAAACATTCACGAGTCCCAAAAAGAGAGGTTGAATCGCCAGGCCACGATCATGAACTATCATGCCGCGGGGAGTTAGGTACTCGTTGGAGAAATCGAAGTTGGCGAGCAAATTGACGTGCGAGGGCGCGTCTTCGGCATGAGTGGTTGCGGACGCGAGCGGCAACGCTGTGGT
>DASZPR010000430.1:0-3259 GCA_035550235.1 Verrucomicrobiia bacterium
CATCATCCGACAGGGAAAAGTGATGGACGTCCCGGCCTTGGAGACACTGCCTGCGGGCCAGTTCACCTCGCTCGGTTGCGACGTGGACGGGAATATCTGGTGGGTAAAGGGCGGCGATTTGGGTGTGTGTCGCAAAGATAAATCTCAGCGCCTGGCTCATGTGGGTAATAGTGCGATTCAATTGGCCGGTGCGAAGGGCGGAGGAATCTGGATTTGTACCACCGGGCATTTGTTTCATTGCACCGCGCAAGGCGCAATGGAAGACCGGGGCGAATTCGCCCGCGACAGCTCACCGGGAGATCCCACCGCGTTGTTGGAGGATTCCGAAGGCGCGGTCTGGATCGGCGCCGCTTTTGGCGGATTGTTTCGTTACGACGGTTCCACTTTCGAAAGCATCTCGACTTCGCGGCCGGAAATTCAATGCCTGCTCGAAGACCGGGAAAAAAGCATTTGGGCCGGCACACTGGGCGGTGGTCTCGATCGCATTCGCCGGCGCGTGGTGCAACTTCAAGGCATCGATGGCGGACGCCCGTTCGAGTCCATTCGTTCATTGACCGAGGACGCACAGGGGACTCTCTGGGCGACGACGGAAAATGGAATGTTGGCGCGACATTCTGATGCCGGTTGGGAGATCGTCTCCACCGGCGCAGCCTGGGCGGGCTACAACCTGACCTGTGTCACGCTGGACAGTCACGGGACCTTGTGGATTGGCGGTCGGTCCCGAAAACTTCTGCAATGGCCGCAAGGCGGGGAACCGGTTCTCGCGCAATCCCATCAACTAATCGGAACCGTTTTTGCCATCCTGGCGGGCCGTGATGGCGACCTCTGGCTCGGCCAGGTGGGAACGGTCAATGGTTTGCAGCATCTTCGCGACGGAAAGGTCATCACCGCAAAACTTCCCGGCGACGTGAGGACCATTCGCGCCATGGCGCAGGATTCTCACGGCACCATCTGGATTGGATCCGCGCGGGGCGATCTGCTGCGCGTCGAGGGTGACGAAGTAGTCCGCCAACTGCTTCCCGAAACCGATGACGCACTGTCCATTCGGTGTCTGACGCCAACCGACGATGGCACGTTGTGGATCGGGTATGAACGACTCGGTGTAGGGTGGATGAAAAACGGAACTTATCATCGAGTGGATAAAAGCTCGGGCCTCTTTGACGATTACATTTCGCAAATAGTTCCTGACGGCAACGGCTGGCTGTGGTTTGGTTCCGACCACGGCATTTTCAAAGTTCGCCAGAAGGACTTTGATGCAGTGGCGGAGGGAAAGTTGCGGAAAGTACAATCGGTTCACTACGGCCAGGGCGACGGCGTGATGAACCTCCAGGCAAATTTCGGTTACTCACCCGGCGCATTGCGCGCTCATGACGGGCGGATTTGGATTCCAACGCGCTCCGGCTTGGCCATGATTGATCCAGTTCAATCCAGGAAAGACATGCCGCTGCCGCCGGTTCTCATTCAGCAGATCGTCATGGACGAGAAAACCATTGCCAATTACGGCAGCATCGCTGAACCGAACCGCGATGAAGAGGTGGTGGACTTGAAAAAAAGCAGCGGTGCTTTGCGGCTTCCTCCCCAGTACGGACAACTCGAAATCCAATTCACCACCTTGAGTTTCGCTGGCCTGGACAACATTCGTTTTCACTATCGCCTTCAGGGTTTCGACCAGGATTGGCAGGATGCCGGCACGGAGCGTTACGCCAAATACCCCCGTTTGTCCGCCGGCACTTATCGCTTCGAGGTCCGGGCATTTAACGGCGAAGACGGCTGGGACCGAAGCGGCGCGACGCTGGATATCATCGTGCTGCCCTACTTTTGGCAAAGGTGGTGGTTCATTACGCCCGCCATCTTCCTGGCGTTGGGAATCGTGGTGACGACCATTCGCTATATTGAGAAACGACAGATTCAACAGCAGCTCGCGCGGCTCAAGCGCGAGCGGGCGGTCGAATATGAACGCGCCCGCATCGCCCGTGACATTCACGATGACCTCGGTGCCAATCTGACGGAAATTACTTTGTTGAGCGAACTTGCCCAAAGCGAGGACGCGCCCACGCATGAAGTGCAAACCGACGTCAGGCGAATCGCGGATAAAGCGCGCGCCTTGACGCATTCGCTCGATGAAATTGTTTGGGCCGTCAACCCCCGAAACGACACCTTGGATAGTTTCGTCACTTACGCCTGCATCCAGGCCGAGGAGTATTTAAAGACCGCGCGCATCCGTTGTCGCCTCAAAGCGCCCGAGAGCATGCCCGCCTACGCGTTGGAAACCAGTATTCGCCACAGCTTGTTTTTGGTGGTCAAGGAAGCCTTGAACAACGTGGTCAAACATGCGAGCGCCACCGAGGTAGTGCTATCGTTCGCAGTCCAGCAAAACATTTTGGAGGTGGTGATCCGGGACGATGGCCGCGGATTTGACAACACGGCCGGCCTCGGCGCGGCTGCGGGAAAGCGGGTCGGCAATGGCATGCCCAACATGCGCCAGCGAATGCGGGACATCGGAGCCGTCCTGGATTTGCAGAGCGCTCCGGGGCAGGGGACAACGGTGCGAATTCGCGTGACGTTGCCGGAAAATCAGGATGTCGCTCATTTGAGGGACTATTAAACTATGGGCGGTATCGCACTATGAAAACTGCGCAGAATAAAATGAATGTTCAGGTGAATCCTACTTCCCGCCCCATCGGGATTTGTGTCGTCGAGGACGATGCTGGCTTTCGGACCGGCCTGGAGCGTTTATTTTCCCGCAACCCGGATTTTCGTTGCCTGGGTTTTTTTGCCAGCGGCGAGGCGGGATTGCAGGCCATTCCCGGAATAAAACCGGACGTGGTCATGATGGACTTGAACCTTCCCGGCATGAACGGCGTGGAGTGTGTGCGCAAACTCAAGGCGTCCCTGCCGTCGCTTCAAATCGTCATGCTGACTGTGTACGAAGATCCGGACCAGCTTTATGCCGCACTGGCCGCCGGTGCGATGGGTTATTTACTGAAGCAAACTCCGCCGGTGGAATTGCTCAACGCCATCCGCGACGTTCAAACCGGCGGCGCTCCCATGAGCAGCCAGATTGCGCGCAAGGTCGTCCTGTCGTTTCAAAGCGCGCCAGTCGCCAGCGATGCGGAGGGCCTTTCCGCTCGCGAGCGGGAGGTGTTGGATTATCTTGCCCAGGGATTTTTGATCAAGGAAATCGGTGAAAAGCTGGGCATCGGTTTTGATACCGTGCGCACTTACGTCCGGCGCATTTACGAAAAACTTCACGTGCATT
>DASZPR010000431.1:0-2446 GCA_035550235.1 Verrucomicrobiia bacterium
CCGGCGATTTTCACGCCCAAGTTAATCCCGTAACGCTTCCCGTTAATCTCGAAAGCCCCGAACCAAATATCGCGGAGGCGACCATCACGCTGACGACGAAACTCAAGTGGCATAATTGTTCCTTTCAGTTTGCGGTTGTGATTTGGTGGCATGCCTTGCAACATCCAGAACTCTGTGAAATGTCACGAACATCCGGCACGCCAAAACAAACACAACCACAAACACAATCGCCTAAAACGAGGAATAAAACAAACAAATAAGGGCAATTTCGACAAATCGGTCAGGCTCATAACCTGAAGGTCCTAGGTTCAAATCCTAGCCCCGCAACCAATTTGAATGGCCCAAATCACTGATCAAAAAGTGATTTGGGCCTTTTTGTTCAAACAGTCTGGGATTGTGCCTTTGACAATCGATGCGTTGGGCGTCATTCCGTGCGCGCCGCCTGGTTGCGATAGAGGTCTCCATCATTGTTAATGAATGTCGGAATTCCGAATTTCTCTTCCAACATGGATCGCAGCGCAATGCCGCCGCGGAAGCAGGGCAGTTTTCCGAGGTCGCCAATGATCCCGTTCGGGTAATCTGGCGGACCAGGGAATGCAAAAGGCAGCGTTACCGCGGGCATAATCGACTGGTTGCCCCGCATGGTGGAAAATCGGAATGTGGTGACGACATCCAGCATCATCACGCGCGGATTTCGTGCAAAAGGAATCATCTCGAAGCTACTTTGTGGATTTGCGACCGACGCGATATCCGTAGAGCCCATAAAAAGCGACGTAAGCAAACGCGATGATCGGAATGATGAATGAATGCTGCACTCCAATATGGTCGGCAACCCTGCCTTGCAATGCGGGGAGAATGGCTCCGCCAATAATTGCCATGACCAGCAACGAAGAAGCCTGACTCTTCAATTGGCCGAGGCTTTCGATGGCGAGGGAGAAGATATTGGACCACATGACCGAGCAAAAAAGTCCGACGCATAGCACCGCCCACTTCGCCGTTTCGCCGGTGGTGGTCATGCCCGTGGCGAGCAGGGCTATGATAACGCCTCCGAACAATGCCAGCATCCGCTGCGGACTGGCTTCGCCGAGGAAAAAGGCGACCAGGAGAAGAGCGAGAAAAATTCCGTAGTTCGCCGCGTTGTGCCAATCCGAAATCAAGCCGACGATGACGAACGCACAGGTCGGAACCATGACGGTCAAAGCATGTTTCACGGTGCTGCGAAGGTCGCTCAGAGCAAAGGCGCCCATGAAGCGGCCAATCATCAAGCCGCCCCAATAGAAGGCTAGAAATTGGCTGGCATCCGCGCGGGCGACGCTGCCGAGTTGGGGAGTGCCCAATAGAAGAATGATGTTGTTTCCCACCGTCACTTCCCCGCCCACATACATGAAAATGGCGATCATCCCGAGCACCGTGTGGGGATATTTCAGTGCCCCGATGCCTCGGACAATTTGTTCCGTATTGGTAAAACTGGGGACATGGGCGAATTTAAAAACCACCGCCAGCAGGGCAAAGATAATCGCGAAACAAACGTAGGGGATTTTTACGGAATCGACCCCGTGCATGCCTTGTTTCATGAATACGGAAAAAATCAAATGCCCGCCGACGATGGGGGCGAGCGTGGTGCCCAGTGAGTTGAATGCCTGGGACAGATTCAGCCGGCTGGACGCCGTGCGCTCCGGCCCGAGGATGGTGACGTAAGGGTTCGCGGCGATTTGCAGAATCGTGACGCCGAGGCCCTCAATAAATAGAGCGATCAGGAAAAACGGGTAGGAAATCATCACGGCGGCGGGAAAAAACAATCCGGTGCCCAGCGCGCAAACCAGCAAGCCGACGATGACGCCATTTTTGTAGCCGATGCGGTTGATGGGATCGCCTGAGATCATCGAGATGATGAAATAAGCCAGGGAGCCGATGCCGAACGCTCCAAAAAAAGCGGATTGCACCAGCGCCGCTTGAAAATTTGTGAGGGAAAAGGCGTCCTTGAAATGCGCGTTCAGGATATCGTTTAACACCGTCATAAATCCCCACATGAAGAAGAGGACGGTCATGATGGCAAACGGCCCGCGATAGGTCTGGCCGTTTAAGGTTTCAGAAGTGCCGGTGGCCTGCGCGGTGCTGATGTTTGCCATATTTGGGGATGGTACGCCGTGTGTTATGGTCGGAACTTGCTGCGTTTAATGTGCTATTTAAAGTAAAATTGCAACCTGCCATCTCTCTCCCCCTTTTAGAGGATACTGTGGCCGGTCACAATTTTTGCGTTGGATATTTAAAAGTTCTCGTTTGTGCTGGGCCCTTTTCTTAATAATACCCAATGACGCGTGGCGCGGGACGCGGCTTTCTCGTGACCGGCGCCGATCAATTGCACAACGCAGCTCCTGAACCCGTGAGCGATCGATAGGTGATTTGTCGCGGGTGATAGTCTGGCATCATAAACGACTTGATAATG
>DASZPR010000432.1:0-3097 GCA_035550235.1 Verrucomicrobiia bacterium
GTTTGCACGCCTTCGATCACGCCGTCGCCATTGTAATCAATCTTCACCATGTCGAACGAACTCATCGGGCCGTGGCACTTGATGCAGACATCCACTTTGTCGACGCTCGCGCCGAGACTGTTCGTGTAAGTCATGTTCCACGTGTGACCACCCGCCTGCAGGAACGCCGGATCACCGTTCGTCACCGTTTGCATATGGCAGCCCACACAGGTGTCGGCCACCGCGCCGCGATGCGCCGAGCTCGGTATCACCTTGCCGTAAGTCCAGCCATTCACGCCCTCCAGCATGTCTGACGCCGGATTGTCATGCGGACCGAAGGCATTGCCGCCCGCCCAGGTCTGGAGCAACTTCGGATACAGGAAAATGCTGTTGCTGACCGAGCCGTTGCGGCCTTGATGGCAATTCATGCAGATCGCACCGGCGCCAGCATTCGTCACCGTCGTAATTCCATCCGCGAGCAAAACGCTCTGGGGCGTGCGCAATTGATGCGGGTTCGAGGCATCATGCGGATCATGACACGTCTGGCAGCTGATCGGGTTATAAACCGTGTCCGCATTGTTGGTCGTGTAGGTGACGTTGTTCGCCAAGGCATCGGTGAACTGCGCGAAACCACCAGCCGTATGACAACGCGCGCACGCGGCGCGTCCAGCGCCAGTCGGTATCGTCGTCACGCGAGCGTGCAGGGAATTATTCCACTCGGCGCTCTTGGAATGATTGGGGGCGCTATCATGGCATTGAGAACATGTGCTCGCCGAAAAGGTTATTCCAATTCTCGGCCAGTTGGAGACATTGGTGTTTCCCAGGGCCGCCGCGTGCTCGCTGCCCGGACCATGGCAGTTTTCACATTGAATATTCGAGAGGTTTTTCAACTGGCTGGGAAGCGCCGCCCAATTGCCGTTGGTCAGCACCGCCGGAAACGTCCAGCCAAGCGTCAACGCCACATCATCGAACCCGCCGTTGATCGCATTCGTGTTGGTATCGTATCCAAGCACATGGCAGGAGATGCAATTCTTGCTGTAATGATCACTTTCAATGCCGTCAATCGCGCGCGTAAAAAACGTGGCATGAGGGGTTTGAGACCACGGCGTATACATATTTTGGGCAATCGCACCACCGCTATGGCACAACTCGCACGTCTGCACACCAACGTAGGTGGCACCAGTGATCTGCACCGTAAGATTGGTGGTGCCGCTGCCGCCCGCCGTGACAATCGCAGCCGTAACGGTGTATTGGCCCGCCATGTCCGGGCGCAACATCATTCGACCCGCGACCTGGGTCACCGCCGCACCACTGTTATTGATGCGGTCATAAATATTCCCGGGCGGCACGTTGGTCCCGAGGGGGCTGGCAACCAGCGCCGCAATGGACCCGGACGGCTTGCCCGTCAAAGTCCAGGTCACGCTCACAATATTCGACGGCGCGATCGCCGCATTCACCAGCGCATCCAAATACGCCGGCTGCCCCACCCCCACCGCCGTCATACCGCTCGCGCCTTGTGCGCTCCCGAGTGAATACGTTTTAATTTCTGTGGGAGTGAGCTGGCGCAAAACGACCTTGCCATTCAAGGCCGGAGGCGCTGCCATTACGGTTGTCGCACTGCCCATCGCCAGCAGCGCCATCGCTGCGAGGAGGGAGGCCCTTCTGAGTAAGACATGGATTTTCATAGGTGCTGGTTTCGAGTTCAAAATGTCGCCGGTGCGTGCACTGTGCCGACATTAGCCGTGCGGATAAAACGCGCTATCCCTTGGTTGCCCATTTTTGCGCGTTGATTGGTGACTGTGAGTTGCGATTGAAATAACAAGTAACGGCCAGCCGAAAAACCGGCCGCGTTGGACGCATAAAACAGCCTGAAATCCGCGCGACCGCGCGGATTTTCATCAGACGATTTTTGTTTCGTGCGCATCAAAAGTTTTCCATGCCATTCAGCGAGAGGCGTTTTTGTTTTGCGTCAGGACCGCAATCTGGTTGTGTAAGCGGGCGGTAATTTCCTGCATTTTTGCCGTCTGCTCGGCTTGAATTTTTTGGATCTCGCCCGCGATTTCCGCCTGGGAAGCAGAGCCCTGCGCCAGACGTTGTTCAGCGGCCCTGGTCTGGTTCTGCATCTCGGTCACCGCCGCCTTGAATTCCGCGAGGGCTTGCTCGCGCAAAAGTTGTTCGGCCTGGTCCGGCGAGGCGGAAGCCAGCGCCGGGTTGGACGCAATTGCCTTTTGCGCCTCGGCCACTTCATTCGCGCTTACGTTCGCTGGCGTCGTTCCGGACGGCGCCATTTCATTCACGCGCGCAACCAACCGGCTCAAATCGGACTCCAAAGCTTGTTCCCAATCGGGCGAAAGTTCAGCCATCGTCTCCCGTTGCCCGTCGCGAACGGCCGCAATTCCGAGATAACACGCCTCGCCTTTTTCGCGATTGAAGGAATGAACCCCGTCCGCGGCGGCAGCTTTGGCGTTTGCATCGGTCATCTCGTCAAAACGGACCACGTGAATGCGACCCTTGCCATCCCGCTCATATTCCGCCAGCAACTGATTCACCCGCTCGGCAAAGGCGCGCAGGGACTCCGGCGTGCTCGCGGGATCGAGCAGCGAGTAAAATCGAATTTCAACCGGCGACTTCAGCGCACCCAGCACCGCGTGACTGCCCGGCGACAAGGTGGGAACTGCGTTGGACGTTGGTTCTGGTTGCGTCCTCGCGTGACGGTAATATTGGAAGCCGCCCACACCGAGCAGTGTGAAAATAAATACCGCGACGACGAAGCCGACCTTTACTTGCGCTTCCTGCCGGGTTCGAACTGAAATGAGGTTGGACAGTGATTTTTTCATAACGATTCTCCCACTAACTACCCGCAAAGGACCGGCCACCGCCGAAAAACATGAAGGCTCCACGGAAAAAGCTAACCGTAGAACTAAAAACGGCGGCGGCCGTTAAATCCGCATCAACCCGCGCACACCGCGGCATTCCTGAACGCCCACGATGGCCGTGATGGAACTTCTGATTCATAATATCTCTCCGGCGCGGGCGCGACTTTCGCCAGCACCGCTTCCGTGCGCTCATCGATGATGCTCTGGCAACGCGTCACTTCCTGCTCGCGATGCTTCACATT